>DATAIN010000036.1:0-4702 GCA_036262635.1 Gemmatimonadaceae bacterium
GGCGCGGGCCGCCGCTGAGCCACGATCCGAGCGGCGGCGTGAGAGATGCACGATGGACGAAGGAAAGCGACGCGAGGTGAAGATGCGATGGGGACGCGGACAGCCGCCGGGTGACGACCCGGAGAACTTCGACGATTTCGACGCCGACGGCGCGGACGACATCGGCGACGAGCGCGACGACGAGCGCGACGACGAGGACGACGAAGACGATGATGGTGACGCCGAGGAATCCGAGGACGATGAGGATCTCCCGGCGAGTACGGTGTTCGTCGCCACCGCCACGCCACTCGAGGTGAGCGTCGGTCCGCTGCCGGACGATCGCGCGCCGGACGGTGTGTGTCTCGCATCGCGCATCGATGGACGTCTCGTCGCGCGGTGCGCGATGCCTGGCGAGTCGATCGAGCGGCTCGTCGCGCTGAAGCTCTTCGAGGAGCCGGTGCTCGTCGGACTCCTCGCGTTCGAGGGCGAGCCGGGGATTCAGGGCAGGCTCGTCGCGCTCGTCCCCGCGGCGCGGCTCACCGAGGGCGGAGAAGGGGACGAGCCGTGGAAGGCCAGCGTTCCCAGCTTCGAGGAAGAGCAACGCGAAGCAAACGAGGAGGGGGCGGGGCTGGCTGCCATCCTGCTCGGGCACATCGTGCGCTTCGACCGGGACCGCAAGCATCCCGAGGATCTCGCGCAGGAGGCGGTCGACATCCTGCAGCGAGTCGTCGCCGGCGCGCCGATGAGCGACGCCGCTGCGAAGGCGATCGACGACCTGCTCGACTCCCTCTAGTCGCGCGAGCAGCCGCGCGACGTCAGCTCACTCGCGGTTGGTGAGCGCGAAGGAGAGGCCCTCGAGCTCCATCGCCATGTTCACCGTGCGCAGCGTGACGTCGGCGGGGGCGTGGAGCTGGACGGGGGCGAAGTTGAGCACCGCCTTGATTCCCGCCTTCACGATGCGGTCGAGGGTTGCCTGCGCGGCCTCCGACGGCACCGTAAGGATCGCGATGTCGGGGCGCTCGCTGCCCGTGTCGCGCTCGAGATGGCGGATGTCGCGTATCGCGTGCGAGCCCCAAGCTCGGCCCACCTTCTCCGGCGAGCTGTCGTAGACCGCCACGATGTGGAAGCCGCGCTGGAAGAAGCCGTGGTACTGCGCGAGCGCGGCGCCGATCTTTCCCGCGCCGACGATGATGACGCGCCACTGCCGTCCGAGCCCCATGATCTCGCGGATCTGCCGCGACAGCTCCGGAACCGAGTAGCCGAGGCCACGCTTGCCGAACGAGCCGAAGAAGGAGAGATCCTTCCTGACCTGGGCCGAGGTCGTCCCGCCGCGCTGCGCCAGCTCGTCGCTCGAGATGGTCTCGAGGCCGCGTTGCTCGAAGTCCTCGAGAAAGCGGAGGTAGAGCGAGAGGCGTCGAACTGTCGAATCGGCGATGCGTTTCACGGTCGCGAGGGCTTGTGAATTCATTCACAAATTAGCGAGCGCTGGTGCGGTGGGCCAGTTCTCCCGGGCGTTGCGCGTCGGACGAGACTGGCCCGAGCGCCGCGCGCCCGGATACATTGCTCGCCCATGCCAGCCCACGTCAGCTCGGAAATCGGCCGCCTCCGCACCGTTCTCGTCCATACACCGGGACCGGAGCTGCTCGCCGTCACGCCGACGACGCGGGAGGACTACCTCTACGACGACATCATCGATCACGAGGTAGCGCGGAAGGAGCACCGTCGCTTCGTCGCGATCGTCGAGCGGTTCGCGAACGTGCACACGGTGCGGACTCTTCTCACCGAGGTGCTCGCGAACCGCGAGGTGCGCGACCTCCTCGTCCGCGAGACGATGGACATCGTGCCCTCGGAGCCGCTGGCGCGCGAGATCGCGGATCTGCCCGCGGAGTCGCTCGTGCAGATGCTGATCGAGGGGCGGGAAGAGGAGGCCGGGCCTCTCGCGAAGGCGCTCAACGAGCACGGCTACGTGCTGCCGGCCCTTCCGAATCTCTTCTTCACGCGCGACGTCGCGATGGTCCTCGAGGACCATGTCCTCATCGGCTCGATGCGCTACGGGATCCGCTGGTCGGAGGAGCTGATCATGAAGGCGCTCTTCCTCTCGCACCCGGCGCTGTCGAACAAGGGAATCCTCTACGACGGATCGATCGAGCGGCGGCTGAACTACACGCTCGAGGGTGGGGACGTCCATCCGCTCCGGCGCGACACGGTGATGATCGGCTTCAGCGAGCGCTCGAGCCCGGCGGCGATCGACACGCTGACCGATCTCCTCTTCGAGAAGACGAGTGTCACCGACGTCATCGTGGTCGTCATGCCGAAGGAGAACACGGCCATCCACCTGGACATGATCTTCACCCAGGTGGACCGGGAGCTCTGCGTGCTCTTTCCGCCGCACTTCATCGGACCCGAGCGGCTGCGGATCCTCCACCGGCGGAAGGGACAGCATCACGTGCAGGAGATGCCTAACGTCTTCGCCGCGCTGCAGTCGGTGGGGCTGGCGATGGAGCCGATCTTCTGCGGCGGGGAGCGCCGCATCAACCAGGAGCGGGAGCAGTGGGCGTCGGGGTGCAACTTCGTCGCGATGCGTCCCGGCGTGGTCCTCTCCTATCAGCGCTCCGAGGCGACGCTGCGCGAGATGCAGAAGATGGGATTCCGCATGGTGAGCTCGGTGAACTTTCTCACCGGCGACGAGCGGATCAACGAGGATGAGCGCGCTGTGATAGTTTTCGAGGGCTCGGAGCTCGTGCGGGCGGGGGGTGGCCCTCGCTGCATGACCTGTCCCGTGCTTCGCGACGACCCCTGGGCCTGAGACACTGTCGGAGATGACGCAGTACGCGCCGCCCTCGAGCGGCTTCATGACGCGCCCCGCCGAATCGCTGCTCAGCGAGCGGGCGAGCGACTACCTGTCCGCGGGGCCGGCCACGGCCGCCGCGCTGATCGCGACCGTCTGCCAGCTGCCGGCGGTTCCCGGACCGGTCGCCGAGCACATGGCCGCCGCGCTCTTCGCGGGGCGGCGGGAGTTCGCGCGCGGGACGGATGGACTCTGGCGCCTGGCGACGAGTCTCGGGACCGAGCCTGCTCCCGCTCCCGCGCTGCTCGTCCGCGAGCCCGCACCCGTCCGCACGCCCGATGCCCTCGACTCGCTCTCGTACACGGTCGTCGACGTCGAGACGACGGGGTCGAGCCCGGAGCGCGGGCATCGCATCACGGAGATCGCCGCGGTGCGCGTGGAGAACGGGGAGGTCCGAGACGTCTTCCAGACGCTCGTCAACCCGGAGCGCTCGATCCCGCCCTTCATCACCGCGCTCACCAGCATCAGCTGGGAGATGGTAAAGGATGCGCCGCGCTTCGTCGACGTCTGCGACGAGCTGGTGGCGCGCATGGAGGGAACGGTGTTCGTCGCGCACAACGCGACCTTCGACTGGAAGTTCGTCGCCGCCGAAGTTGCGCGCGCGACGGGGCGCCGGATCGAGGGGCGGCGGCTCTGCACCGTGCGGCTGGCGCGGGTGATCCTCCCGCAGCTGCGCCGCAAGTCGCTGGACTGGGTGGCGAACCATTACGGCGTGCAGATCGAGGGACGGCACCGGGCTGGCGGCGACGCGCTCGCCACCGCCCACTGCCTCCTTCGCATGCTCAAGGCGGCGCGCGCGGACCACGAGTGCGCGACCTGGGAGCATCTCGATCGCCTCGCCGGCAATCGCACCCCCCGACGCCGCACGCGGCGTCCGCCGGCGATGCCGACGCCGGTCACGCGCGACACCACCGCCTGATGGCCGCGCCGGCCCCGCTGGTCCAATCGACGACGGTCGGCTCGCTCGCGGTCCACGCGATCCAGGCCGGGGGCCAGAAGCTCGACGGCGGGGCGATGTTCGGCGTCGTCCCCAAACCGCTCTGGGAGCGGCGCATCCCCGCCGACGAGCGCAACAGGATACCGTTAGGCATGCGCTGCCTGCTCGTCGAGCACCCGTCGGGGCTGATCCTCATCGACACCGGTGCCGGGAACAAGGAGAGCGCGAAGTTCTACGACATCTACGGCATCGAGAACGCCGGCGCGAACGGCCGGACCGCGCTCGAGGACGGCCTCGCCCAGCTCGGCGTGCGCACCGACGACGTCTCGCTCGTGATCAACACCCATCTCCACTTCGATCACGGCGGTGGCAACACCTGGCGCGACGAATCGGGCGTCGTTCGCCCGACCTTTCCGCGCGCCCGCTACATCGTCCAGCGCGGGGAGTACGACTTCGCGACGCACACCAACGAGCGCACCGCGGCGAGCTACTTCCCTCCCAACTTCGTGCCCCTCCGCGAGGCGGGGATCCTCGACCTCGTCGAAGGCGAACGCGAGATCGTCGCCGGCATCCGCGTCATGCCGACCCCCGGTCACGTCCCCTTCCACCAGAGCGTGGTCGTCGAATCCGCGGGGGAGCGCGCGGTGTTCCTCGGCGACGTGCTGCCGACGTCGGCCCACCTGCCGCTGCCCTGGATCATGGGCTACGACGTGGAGCCGCTCGTGACCCTCGAAAGCAAGCGGCACCTGCTCGCGCGGGCGGAGAAGGAGGAATGGCTGCTCGTGTTCGAGCACGACGCTGCCGTTGCATGGGGACGAACCCGGCACGACGGAAAGTCCTACGTTCTGCGATGAAGGGCGGATGAGGGGCAGGATGAGGGGCAGGATGAGGGGCAGGGTGCGGGATAGAAATGTGGAATGATGAGAGGTGAGAGAGCG
>DATAIN010000037.1:0-2083 GCA_036262635.1 Gemmatimonadaceae bacterium
GTGCGACGCGAGATGTCGTTGTCCATGGTCCGTCTCCGTCCGGGGTGGCTGATGCCGCGTCTGTTCGACGCGAACATACCCGCGAACGGATGGTGCAGCGAGGGTGCGTCCCGTACTCCGCTCGGCTTCAGACCCGAGCCAGCTCCCCCTCCGCCCACGCCGCGAACGCCTCCGACTTCTCCAGCGCCTCACGCGCCTCGCGCAGCGGAATGAAGCGGTGCCCGTATGCGCTGTCATCCTTCCGGGCCAGCAGCCGCGTGAGACGCGTCAGCTCGGCGAGGGGGACGCCGCTCCCGAGCGCGTGCCGCATCGTCGCCGGAAGTCGCTGGTGGTCGGCGTCGTTCCGGATCCCGGCGACCTTGATCGTGAGCGCGTCGGAGTACGCGATCGCGGCGAGGATCGCTCCCTGGATGATCAGGCGTCCATCGTCCTCTTCATCGGCAACCGCGCAGGCGTTTCGCGCTGTCTTGAGATGCGCACGAGCGGCGGCGCGGCGCCCCTTCCATTCGTCGCGATCCGGCACCGGACGCCAAGTGCCTCGCGTGACCATCAGCGCGTCCTGCGGCGCGACGCGCGCTCGAGCACATCAGCTGGCGCGCCCCCCGCCAGCACCACGGCGTCCCGTGTCACATTCCTCCAGAACGGCGTCCTGGCGCGCGCGGCTCGGCGCACGTCCTCGGGACGCATCGTGATGACCGAGACACGATCCGCCCCAGTCACGCCCGCTCGCGACACTGCATCGCGCAGCGCGTCGGCCTGATCGCCGGGATGCTTCGCCGCGGTGACGAGTGCGATGTCGATGTCGCTGGCGGCGTGGTCCTCGCCGCGGGCCACGCTGCCGTACAGCCAGACCGCCCACGGCGCCGGCGCGAGTTGTTTCGCGGCGTCGCGCAGGGCGCGCATGAGCGCCGCCGCCTGCTCCTGCTCGGCGCGGAAGAGCTGCGCCAGCGCCGGCGCCAGAGGATGCTCGGAGCGCAGGCTGCAGACCATGCTTCGCCCGGCGCCAATCCCCGTCGCGAGGTCGAGCGCGAGCAGTCGCCGGATCGCGGTGCGCACACTCGGCAGCGTGAGCCTGGAGCGACGCGCGATGTCGCCGATCGCCAGGGCGCCTCCATGGGCGACGAGGACCCGGAGGACACGAACGAGCGCTCTGGTGCCGAGGACTTCGTCGAGGGGCTGGTGGATGCTGCTGCCGTGGGAGGAGCGCACGAGGGTCTGAAAGTGTTCTTTCGCCAGAGAAAGAGATCTTTCACCAATGAAAGTACGCGTCAGTGCCGATTAGGCAACACCGCCCTGTGGCTCCCGCGCGGCATCATCGTACCGATGCCGCGGCGATCGGACTGATCGCGAGCGCGATGGCTGGGGCATTCGTGGGCTCGCCGAGGGTTCGCTGGACGCCGACGGCGCTGTGAGATCGACCTCCCGCCCTGCCGCCCCGGACCCCGATCAGCGCTCACCTCCCTGCACGATCACGAACCTCTGCCCATCCGCCGACACGTCGTACATCGTGCTCACCCCAACCCGATACGCTGCCCGGAACAGCACGCGTGACGACACGATCCCCGGCGGCTCCGCTCCCGACGCCTTGCCGAGTGAGATCGCGACCAGCGAATCCCCGCGCCAGTAGTACAGCTCCCGCCCGTCACCCCGCCACACCGGGTCCGCGCCTCCGTCGCGCGAGACGATCACGCGGTGCCCCGGCCGCGGATACGAATCGAGATAGACCACGTCCTGTCCAGTCTCGTTCGAGGTGTACGCCACCCACCCTCCGTCCGGCGAGAGCCGCGCCCCGCGCTCGTCGGCGCGCGTCGCGGCGTATGGTCGCACGCTCGAGCCCCCGATCGGCTGCACCATGATGTCGTGCCCGCCGGGGCCGTCCTCGGTCACCAGCAGCGCGCTCCCGTCGCGTGCCCAGTCGCTCGGGAACTGCGTCCCCGGTCGCGACGCCACCACGCGCCCCGAGCCGCCGTCGAGCCGGTGCATGAAGATGTCCTTGCCGCCGGGCGCGCGCACGGACCAGGCGAGCGTCGTTCCGTCCGCGCTCCACTGCGGATCGTTGCCGTCCGCGTCGTCGTCGGTGAAC
>DATAIN010000038.1:0-2360 GCA_036262635.1 Gemmatimonadaceae bacterium
CGCAGGTCGCCGTGCCCTTCGCGCACGGCGGCGGTGCGGGCCCGCAGCATTCGATCGCCGCGGCTGAGGAAGCTGCGCGAAAAGCGGCGCAACGCCGCTGCGCAGTGTCGCTCCCCGGGACCCCCCATGGACTCGATGTCCCGAAGGCTGTCCTCGAGCGCGGCTACGAGGTCGCCCGGCCACTCTCCACCGCCGCGCGCGGCGCCCGCGTGAAACTCGGCGAGCCGCTCGCCGATGGCGCGTATCTCCGCCGGCTTCGCGGTCCCGGCCGCGAGCTTCGCCGCGAGCGTGTCCGCCTCGTGGAAGCGACGCATCTCCACCACGTAGTCCAGGGCGCGAGGGTCGTCCGGCGCCGCAAGGGTGTAGCCGTCCAGGGTGCGAATCACCGAACGCACGCCGAGGTAGATGCCGGGTGCGAGACGCCGGTTCAGCCGCACCTCCTCCTCGCACATGGCGCGCCGTCTGCCGGCAGTGCCGTAGTCGAGGAAAGGCAGGACGATCGCCTTCTTCAGCTTGAACGCGCGGTCGTCTGTCAGGAACACCCACGAGCTGTGCGTCTCCACGACCTCCGCAAGCTGTGCGTAGCCGAAGAAGCCCGGGGCGCGCATAGCTGCGATGAGGTCGGCCTGGTCCGGCTTCACCACCCCGTAGGGCTGCACCGAGGTCACGTCGCGGGCTGGCCGGCCGGCGCCCGGCCGCTCGCTGTACGCATCGGGCGTCCCGCGTCACCGGCGTGCCACGCCGCCAGCAACAGCACCGCCAGACCGAACGCGCTCGCCAGGACCCAGGTCAGTCCGCCGAGCACCGGCACGAGCGCGATGACGCGAAGCACGCCGAACCCGACGAGGAAAGCGGCGAGACGCGAGCCTTCTGAGCGAACGATGCGCCGCCCGAGCATCGAGGCGCTCGTGACGTAGCCCACCGCCGCGAGCGGCAGCAGCGCCAGCAGAAGGCCGAGCCCGAACGGCAGGCCGAGGACCGTGGCGATCGCCCCCACCGCGAGCAGCGGGATCCCGATGAAGAGCCCGGCCGCCCATGCGACGGCAGCGCCGGTGCGCTCGCGCACCGTGACCGAGACCGCGTCGGCGGCTCGAGGCGCCAGCGCCAGCAGCAGCAGCCCAAGCGTCAGTGTCGAGAGCGTGACGGCGAGCCAGAAGGCAAACCGGAGTGCCCATCCCACTCCTTCGGACCCGAGGTCGCTCCACCCCTCGTCGCTCACCTTCCCGTCCACCGTCGCGCCGGGGGCGAGGACGGGCTTCTCGTCGCCGTATAGGAGATCTCCCCCCACGCGCGCGCCCGAGGAGAGGACGACGCGGTCGCTCACGGCGGTGACGTTGCCGTCGACGATTCCGGAGATGGTCACCCCGCCGCTGATCGCGACGACTTCGCCGGTCACGCGCCCCGCGACGTTCACGGGACCGTCGATGACCACGACGTTGTCCACCGTCTCTCCGCGGGGGACGACGGCTCCGCCCGTGATGACGACCTGATCGGAGGCGGCGTGCGCCAGCGGCACGAAACCGGCGAGTGACACGGCGAGCAGCGCGAGGGTGAGGCGCAGGATCCGCATGCGCCCAGTCTCCTCGCGCCGCGCCCCGAGGTCATCCGGATGCGATCCGTATTCGGTTCCGTAGTTCCCACGTCACGCACACGCGCCTACAACGGATGCCGGTCGGTCATCCGCGGCCTACGTTGCGGCAATGACAACCGAATCCCACAGTGCTGCGTCCGAGCGGCAACACGCTCAAGTCAGCAGCGTCGTCTGCGCCGTCGCTGCAGGCCGCGACGACCTGGAAGCGGTGCGCCAAGCCGCGGTGCTCGCCGGGCCGAAGGGCATTCTCGAGATCCTCTGCGTCACATACAGCGGAGGCGTGGGGGCGAACGCCACGGCGACGATCTCGCTCCCCCGCGCCGAAGCCGCCCTCGAGTCCGCCCGGCGGGCGGCCGCGGAGCTGGATGTCGATGCGTCCGCGCGCCTGATCCACGCCCCCGACGCCGCTTCTCCGTGGCGCGCGATCCACCAGGCGAGCGCGGGCCACGATCTGCTGGTGGTCGGCCCGCATCACGGCGCGCGGACCGAGGGGATCCTGATCGGCAGCGTCACGACGGAGGCCCTCCACCGGTCGGACCTTCCGGTCCTAGTCGCACGCCGTGCGCGCACGCCCTTCCCGGAGCGGATGGTGGTCGCCACCGACGGCTCGCCCGACTCGATGCGTGCGGCGGACCTCGCGGCGGGCATCGCCGCCCGGCACGAGACGTCGGTCGAGCTCGTCACTGTCGGGACGACGCAGGATCGCGAGCATCGTCACGCACTGGGGCTTGAGGCGGCCCGGCTCTTCGAGGGAACGCGGAACGAGCCC
>DATAIN010000039.1:0-2203 GCA_036262635.1 Gemmatimonadaceae bacterium
GCACACGAGAAAATGCAGCACACGTACGGGAAGGAGTAAGTCGTGGGACAAGTCGCGGGACCTGACGCGTTTTCGGGCCGCTTTTGCGTGTACTTCTCGGACACGAGTCGCAGGGGAACGTCAAGCCGAGCCACCGTCCTCATCGTTCTGAAAATCCGCGTGTCGGCGGTTCGATTCCGTCCCTGGCCACTCATTCGATCAAAGCCGCCGGTGCACATCGTTGCACCGGCGGCTTTCTTTGCTCTGGCCCGTGGTCCGCGCGTCGAACGTCCAGCGCCTAACGATAAGGCATGTCGGAACGCGAAGCGCGGGCCGCGGTCGCGACGCCCGAGAGGACCCGACGCATGCCGGTGACCTACCGGAACGCCACGCGCACCCTCCCCATCGCGCCGCGTCCGCTCACACCGACCGACAGCTGCGACTTCGGCACCCGGGTCCAGCGCTCTCTCGGCACGATGAAGCCGATGACACCGCCGAGCGCGACGGGGACGAGATAGATCGACGGTGATGCGCCGCCCCATTTGTCGCGCTTCTTCTCGCACGCGATTCCCTGGGTATTGCACTCCGTCGACGTCGTAGCTCGCGCGAGGAGCAGCGCTCCGCCCGAGACGAGTGCGCCGATGGCCATCCCTCCGACGATGAACTTCGTGCGGGGCTCCATGCCGGCGCTCAGCTCCATCCGCTCGACGGTGAACAGCGGAATGGTATCCACCACCGCCGGCGCCGCGTTCGCGCGCGAGACGAGGAGCCGATCCTCGGTGCGGGCGACGATGGTGCCAAGCACCGTCGCGCGCTTCTGGGTCGCGCCTTCCGGCCGCTCGACATGAATCCGCACCCGCGCGCCAGGCACGAGGGCGGAAGCGACGGCTTCCTGCGCGCGGGCCGAGGAGGGAAGCAAGAGGGTCGAGAAGGCGAGAAACGTCAGCAGGGGTGAAACGATCGAGCGAGTGCGCATTCGAGAAAGTCGGATGGTCGTGGAGAATGGGTGAGCAAGATCGCGGGGCGACACGTGAAGCACAACACGACCCCCTGCCGCCGCGCGCTGGCGATGTTGAAGGAGCGCTCGGCGGCAGGGGCCCACAGTTGGGGATTTCGACGAGGCGGGTGCATATTCCGCCAATGTCCCCCATCGAGCACATCTCCGACACCGCGCGCTGGGTCGCGATCTATCGCGCGATGGAGACCGAGCGGCCGGACGCGATCTTCCGCGACCCCTACGCGCGGCGTCTCGCCGGCGAGCGCGGAGAGGAGATCGTCGCCTCGATGCCTCAGGGAAGGTCGACCGCGTGGGCGATGATCGTCCGCACCGCGGTGATGGACGAGATCATCCGCGAGCGCATCGCGGCGGGCGCCGATCTCGTCGTCAACCTCGCGGCGGGGCTCGATGCGCGACCCTGGCGGCTCGACCTGCCGCCCTCGCTGCGCTGGGTGGACGTAGACTTCCCGGCGATGATCGAGTACAAGACCGCTCAGCTCCGCGGCGAGACCCCACGCTGCCGGTACGAAGCGATCGCGGCCGACCTCACCGACGTCGCGAAGCGGGATGCGCTCTTCGCGCAGCTCGGCGCGGAAGGACGACGCGCGCTGGTGATCAGCGAGGGGCTGCTCATCTACCTCGAGGCGGAGCAGGTGCGGGCGCTCGCGCGATCGCTGCACGCGGTGCCGACCTTCCGCTGGTGGCTGGCCGACATCGCCAACCAGCGCCTGCTCAGGATGCTGCAGAAGCAGTGGGCGACGATGCTCCGTCAGGCCAACGCGCCGATGAAGTTCGGCGTCGACGACCTGGAAGGATTCTTCGAGCCGCTCGGCTGGCGGGTCGCGCAGTTCCGCTCGACGCTGCTCGAGGCGCACCGGCTGCGTCGCGAGATGCGCTTCGGCTGGCTGGTGCGGTTCATGATCGGCATCTCGCCGCGCGCGAGAAAGGAGGAAGCGCGGCGAATGTCGGGATGCGTGTTGTTCGAGCGGAGCTGAGGGCGGGGCCGAGCGCTACTCGTCCTCGTCGTGTCCGCCGCCGCCCCCGCGCGCCAACCCCCGCGTGAGCGCGGTCTCGACCTGCAGCAGCCCGGACTCGCCCGCTCGCTGGATCATCTTGAGCAGGGTGTCCATGCTCGACACCTCCTCGAGCTGCTCGCGGGCGAACCACTCGAGAAAGTCATGGGCGACGTAATCGCGCTCGCTCGACGCGCGGTCGAGTAGGGCGTTG
>DATAIN010000040.1:0-3920 GCA_036262635.1 Gemmatimonadaceae bacterium
GAACGCGGCGATCAGCGCGTGCGGGACGACGCCGAGTCCCTTGCCGCCCCACCACTGTCCCTGTCCCGCGGTGGAGATCCCCGTCGCGCCCCCGACGTACGCCGCCCATCCATCGCCGGGCTGCATCAGGGCATGGTCGGAGCGCGCCGAGAAGACGAACACGGGCTTCGGGCGCGCCGCGTCGACGATGGTGCGCATCGTCGTGCAGATCGCGCTGCGTCGCGCGAGCACCCCCACGCAGTAGGTCTCGAGGTGCGCGAAGCTCTCGTACGGCCCCTCGACGGTGAGCACCGTGTCCCCCGCGTCGGCGCGATCTCCCTCGAAGAGGGCGTGGACCGTCAGCGCGCTCCAGTCGTCGGCGCAGAGCTTGAGCACCGCGACGGCCTCGTCCACCCCGCAGACGACCGCGGGACGCTTCGTCGAGAACTGGAGCACGACTCGCGGCGAGCGGCCCGCGGCGCGAAGGAGCTCGCGCGTCCGGACGAGGGATGTGTCGGTGTAGAGGCCGCTCCTCACCGCCTCGACGGGGATCTGGAAGACCGCCGGGTCGAGGCGCTTCTTTCTTCGGGGGGGCATGTCGTCCTCAGACTAACCGGCGCGCGACGCGAGGGGCAAGCGGGGCCATTCGGGGCGGAGCCAAAGATGACCCGGATCACCCTGGTTCGTCTGATTAGGTACTTCCAATCGCTCCGACTCCTTCTATGAAGGGATCGGGGCGCCCGTCTTCCGGCCCCTCGCCCACCCCGTCGATGCCGTTCCCCATCGCCCGCCTGCGCCAGCCGCGCCGCGTCCGCGCCGGGGCGTCGCTCGTCGCGGCCGGCGTCGTCGCTCTGCTCGCGGCCGGATGCTCGCGGCGCGGCTCGACCGATCAGGTGGCGATCGGGCTCGCGGCCCAGGCGCAGTCGCCGACCAACCTCTCGACGAAGCAGGGCGCCGAGCTGGCCATCGCGCGCCTCAACGAGCAACGCCCGCGGGGCGCGCCGCGCTTCATTCTCCGGACGGTCCCGTCGAGCCTCGAGCTCGCGGTCCCGATCGCGACCGCGCTCCGCGACGATCCCGACGTGGTCGGCGTGGTCGGACATACCGACAGCCGCAGCTCGCTCGAGTCGGTGCCGGTCTACGAGGACGTCGAGCACGGCGGGGAGAACGCGGTGGTTGCGATCTCGCCGGTGAGCACGACGATCCTCCTCAGCGGGCGGAGCCGCTGGGTCTTTCGCGTCTGCCCGAACGACACGGTGAACAGCCGGGCGGCGGCGCGCTTCGCCCTCGACTCGCTGCACTCGCGGCGGGCGACGATGATGTACCGGAACGACGTCTACGGCACCGGCTGGTCGCGCGCCTTCACCGCGAACTACGAGGCGGGAGGGGGAGCGGTCGTCGGGCGCGCACCCCACCTCGCCCGCATGACCGAGTGGGACGCCTACGCGGGGCTCATCCGCAAGCAGGCGCCCGATCTCGTGCTCTTCCCCGGCGGGCCGCAGGACGCCGAGACGCTCATCCGCGACCTCCGCGCGTTAGGCAGCGAGCCGCGGATGATCGGCGGCGACGGCTTCTCGACGATGGAGGAGCACGCGAAGGAGTTCGCCGGCGTCTACTACATCTCCTTCTTCCTGCCGACGCGCCCGCCGAACGACCAGGCCCGCGAGTTCGTCGCCGAGTTCCAGCGCCGCTACCGGCTTCCTCCCGACCAGCGTGCCGCGCTCGCCTACGACGCGACGATGCTCATCGGCCGCGCCGTGATGGCGGTCGGCCCGGACCGCGCGAAGATCCGCGACTGGGTCGAGGAGATCGGGTCGAAGCGGCCGGCGATGGTCGGGGTCACCGGCCCCATTGCCTTCGACGCGAACCACGACGTCGTCGACAAGCCGGTGATCATCGCGCGCGTCGGAGGCAGCTGATGGCGGCCACCAGCGTCGGCATGCGCGCGCTGCGCAGCCGCTTCCGCCTGACGACCATCCGCTCGATGCTCTGGACGGGCTTCGCGGTGACGATCGTGCTGCTCAGCGTCGCCGGCGCGGGCGGCGTGCTCTCCCTCCGCTCCACCGCGGCGCGGAGCGAGCGCGAGGTCACCGACCTGCACCGCGAGCTGGCCGAGGTGCAGCAGGCGGTGGACGCGATCACGCGCGAGATCGTGATCGGCATGCAGTACCTGAAGACGGGGGCCGAGGCCGACCGCCAGCGCTACGACGAGGCCGTCGACAAGGCCTACACGCTCCGCACCGCCGCGCTGGCGCTCGACGCGCTCACCGCCGACGAGCGCAAGCAGCTCGAGGCGATCGGCACGGCGCAGGCGTCGCTCGAAGTCGCGATCGCCGTGTCGCGGGCCTACGACGAGATCGGGCGCCCCGCCGATGCGACGCGCGTGCTTCGCGCCGCGACCGGCGACATCGAGCGGATCGAGACCGCCTTCGGCGCGATCCGCACCGCGGCCGCGGCGCGGACCGTCGAGCGCAACGCGGATCTCGAGCGCACCGTCACCCGCACCCAGCTCGCTCTGATCGCGACGCTCCTCCTCGCGATCGCGCTCGCCGTGCTCTTCGTCGCGCGGACGCTCCGCGCCGTCACCGCGCCGTTAGGCACCCTCGGCGACGACGTGGACGCGATCGGCAACGGCGACCTCCGCCTGCGCGAGGGGGAGGGACAGGGGGCGGCGGACGAGGCGCACGAGTACGCACGCGTCTCGCAGTCGCTCGTCCGGGCCCGCGACCGGCTGCGCTCCCTGCTCGAGCGCGTCCAGGCCGAGGCGGAGATCGTCAACCGCGCCGCGGGGCTCCTCGCGACCACGGCGTCCAGCACCTCCGACGCCACCCAGCACGTCAACGTCGCGGTGAACGACATGGCCCGCTCGGCGGCGAGCCAGCTCGAGGCGCTCACCGCGGCGACCGACGCCATCCGCCAGCTCGCCGAGGACGGCGCGTCGATCGGCGACGCGGCGAGCGAGAGCGAGACGGCGGGACGCGTCATCCGCACCACCGCCGACGCCACGCGGGCCGGCATCGCCGAGGCGGTGACCACGCTGCTCGGCGCGCGCGAGGTCGTGGACGCGTCGGCGCGCGAGATCGCCGCCCTCCGCGACGCGACCGCGCTGATCGACCGCTTCGTCGCGGTCATCTCCGACATCGCGGTGCAGACCAACCTCCTCGCGCTCAACGCGGCGATCGAAGCCGCGCGCGCCGGTGACGCGGGGCACGGCTTCGCGGTCGTCGCCGAGGAGGTGCGCGCCCTCGCCGACCAGAGCGCCCGCGCCGCGCGGGACGTCACCGACAACGTCCGGCGCATCCGCGACCGCGTCGCCAGCGCCTCGGCCGCGGTCGAAGCGGGGACGGAGCGCATGCGCAACGTGGAGGAGGTCGCGACGTCCGCGTCCGCCGCGCTCGCCAAGATCGAGGGCGCCGTCGAGCGCGTCGCGAGCGCCGCGGTGC
The DNA here is from genome assembly GCA_036262635.1 of Gemmatimonadaceae bacterium. Taxonomy (GTDB): domain Bacteria; phylum Gemmatimonadota; class Gemmatimonadetes; order Gemmatimonadales; family Gemmatimonadaceae; genus JABFXC01. Next base: position 3,423 of record DATAIN010000040.1, read on the forward strand.
GCGTCACCCGCGCCGTCGAGGCGAATCAGGCGGCGCTGATCTCGGTCCGCAACGCGATCCTCGGGGCGAAGGAGACCGCGGAAGGCAACGCCGCCGGCTCCGAGCAGGTCGCCGCCGCGGTCGAGCAGACCTCGTCCTCGGTGCAGGACGTCAGCATCACCGCCGCCGAGCTCCAGACCGCGGCGGAGCGGGTGCGGGCCATGGTCCTCGAGTTTCGCACCTGAGGGAACGAGAGAACCTGAGAAACCGCGTTTGGAGATGAGAGTGACTCCGATCTCTCTCGTCAGAGAGACGAGAGAACATGAGAAACCGCGATGGGAGACGAGAGTGACTCCGATCTCTCGTCGGGAGACGAGAGGAGGACGAGAGAGGAGAGATGAGAGGAGGATGGGAGAATGGAGAGCAGAGAGGACGAGAGACGCCCATCGACCTGCTCTCATCTCTCACGAGTCCGACTCTCGTCTCCGATCGCCGTCAGCTCGCGGTCTCTCCGGTCTC
>DATAIN010000041.1:0-1702 GCA_036262635.1 Gemmatimonadaceae bacterium
ATCAGCCCGTCGTTCCAGTAGCTCGCGTAGAGCAGCCCGTCGACGATGTCGAGGTCGTGCACGTACCGCGCGTTGGCCGGACGCGACGTCTTCCACTCCCCGGCGCGCCTGGGGTGCGCGGGATCGTCGAGGTTGATGATGTCGATCGAGCCGGTGCCGTCGTTGGTCGCGAACACGTAGCGTCCGAACTTCGGCGTCTCGTAGAGGTAGACCGAGTGTACGCCCGCGGTGAGCCCCTCGGTGAAGTCGGCGATCTGCTTCGGGTGCAGCGGGTCGCGCGTGTCGGCGACGACGATCCCGTTCTTGCGGTCAGCCGCGCCCTCGCGCGTCAGCACCATGTAGTTCCCGTCGGCCGTCGTCTGCATGTCGTTCACGAGCCGCGTGTTGACGACGATCGAGTCCGCGACGCGCGGGCTCGCCGGGTTGCTGATGTCGATCGCGTAGACGCGGTCGCCGCCGCCGTGCGTTCCGAGGTAGGCGACGTTGCCGTTCGGGTGGATCCAGACCTCGGAGGTCGGGAAGAGCGTCCGCGGCAGCCGGCCGACGACCGTCACGGGACGGCGCACGTCGCGCTCGGTCACGTGAACGACGGTGCTCGCCGACCGCGCGCCGCCGGTCGCCGTGACCACGTAGTCGCCGGGCCGATACGCGACGAAGTTGCCCTCGGCGTCGATCTGCCCGTCGCCGGGGGAGAAGGCCCAGGTGGGAGTGATCCCCGAGACGGCGCGGCCCGCGGCATCCTTCGCCGTGATCGCGAACTTCACGACGTCGCCCTGCCGGACGTTCGGCGACGCGGGCGTGATCGCGATCGACGCGAGCGCCGCGACGACGGTCACCGGCACCTTCGCGGTCGCGCTCCCCGCGGTCGCTGTGAGCACCGCATGCCCGGGGGCGGCGGCGGTGACGAAGCCCCGCGAATCCACCCGGACGGCGGCCGGGAGCGAAGAGCTCCACTGCACTGCCGCGGTCGACCGGTCGTTCCTCCCCGAGAAGGGAACGGCGCGGAGCTGGAAGGTCTGGCCGACGGCGAGCTTGAGCGACGCGACGCCCGTTTCGATCCGCGCCGGAGCGGCCGGCACGGTGTGGATCTGCACCTTCTCGACCACCGGCGCCGTCCCCGGCACGACCGCCGTGATCGTGACGATCGGCTTTCCGACCGAGCTCGCGACGACCATGCCGGTCGAGTCGACGGTCGCCTCCCCCCACCCCGTCCGCAGCGCGTAGCGGATCGTCGCGTTAGGCACCGGCTTCCCCTGCGCGTCCACCGCGCGCGCCGTGAGCCGCACCGAATCGCCCGCCGTGATCTCGCGCGGCCGCGGCGTGACCTCGATCCGGGCGACCGGCGAGGGAGGAAGCGGCGCGGTTGGCTGTTGGGGGGTGGCCTGGAGGAGGAGGAAGAGGGGGATCAGCATCGCGGGGGGGATGTGGGGTGGGACCGAAAGATCGGGTATGGGGTGGGGGACTGCAACTGCCACTGCCATACAGAGCGCGCGGAGAGCGCGGAGGACGCGGAGCTGTCGGCTTTGGCAATCACAGAGAACGGCGGGCGAGGACCACGGAGAGCATGGAGGGGTCCACGGCGGGGAGAGCGCCTCACACAACGAGCATTTATGGCTGTGGTTTTGGGGCAAGCGGTGAAGGCGTCTCGCGCCACGAGCCCGGACGCACATAGGGGCACGCCGGGCGGGATGATCTCCCGCGG
>DATAIN010000042.1:0-2532 GCA_036262635.1 Gemmatimonadaceae bacterium
GGACGCCGTCGCGCGGATCTTCCGGGTCCTCCGCCGCAATGACGCCGATGCCGAACGCTATCGCGCGGCGGGCGGAGACGCGCGCGTGGCCGACGCCTTCGCCCGCTACGAGTCGCGGCGACGCGCGCTCGGCCTGAGCGACGAGGCGGATCGCGTCCGCCGACTCATCGCGGCCGGAATCCCTCCGGTCAGCCTCGTCGTCGAGGACCTCGCGGTCGGCGACTGCCTGACGCTCGAGCTCTTCCGCGCCGTCGTCGCGAGCAGCTCGTCCATCGCGATCGGCGTCCCGAACCTTGCTGAAGAAGGAAGCGAGCCCGCGATCGCCCAAGTACTGCGCGAGCTGGGCTTCGACGTCGCCCTCGAGGGCGAGCCGCCTGCGCGCCCGACCATGAGCGCGATCGGCGGCGCGGGAACGCACGACGAGGCGGAGCTCGTCGCGCGCCAGGCGCTCGCACGGCTCCGCGCCAGCAACCCGGTGCGGGCGTCGGACATCCTCGTCGTCGCGCCCAACGAACAGTATCTCACCCTCGCGCACGACGCGCTCGTCGCCCTCGGCGTTCCGATCGCGAGCCCGCGGCGGCTGCCGGCGCTCGACGTCCCGCTGGTGGCCACGCTGCTGCGCGTCTTTCACGCGCTCGCAAACCCACGCGACGACGCCGCCGAGTCGGGACTCGCCCTGCTCGCGACTCCCTACTGCGGGCTCGGCGTGCATCGCCATCCGCGCGCCGCGCGCGCCCTCATTCGCGCGGGGCGTGGATCGCTGCGAAGCTGGGTCGCCGTCGCCGCCGAAGAGCCGGACGGGTCGAGCTTCCGGCGCTTGGCGGAAGCCGTGCCTAAGCTCGCGGATTCGCTGCGCGCGACGCAGGCGCCGGCGAGCTTCGCGCGCGTCGTCAGGCAGCTCGCGCTCGACTACCGCTTCATCTCATCCGGGCGCCGTTTCCATCTCGCCGCGCAGCGCGACGACGCGGTGCGCGTCGACCAGCAGGGCTGGCAGTGCCTCGGCGACGCGATGGACGAAGTCGGCGCGGCCCTCGAGAGGGCGGGAATGGCGCGCGTCGACGCAGCGGCCTGGCACGCCGAGGTGACGGCCGCACTCGCCGAAGCCGACGTCCGCGTCGAGGCGAAAGGATGCGACGGCGTGCGCCTGACGGTCACCGGCGCGGGGCTCACCTCCGCAGCGCACGTCTTCGCGCTCGGCTGGCGCGAGGGACTCGTTCCGCGCCGCGTGCGGGAGGATCCGCTGCTGCCGGATCGCGTGAAGGAACGGCTCAACGAGTCGGGCGCGATGCTCACGCTCGCCGCCGACCGCGTCGAGATCGAGCGTGAGCGGCGCGAGCGGATCGTGCGCGCGAGCCGCGAATCGCTCGTCGTCTCGTGGCCGGCCACGGGCGAGCAGGGCGAGTCGGTGCTGCCCTCCTTCTACATGGAGGACCTGGGCATCGCTGTCGCGCGTGACGGGGTGCGTGGCGCGGGCGACACGACCTGGCCGCTGCCGCTCGCGGCGACGCGTGCCGAGCGGGTGACGCGCGCCACCATGCTCGCCAAGCACCGCCCGGAGTCGCGGCTCGGTGCCGAGCGCGATGGGGCGGCGTCGATCCTCTCGGGCTTCGCGCGACGGGAGCTCGAGTGCTGGGACGGGATGCGCGCGCCGAGCCGCACGGTCAAGGTGCCCGGGCCGATGCGCGACGAGCTCGCGCCACTCGCGGGCGCGATGTCGGCGTCGCAGGCGAAGATGCTCGTGCACTGCGCCTTCTCGCACTTCGGCGTGCAGCGCATCGGCGCGAAGCCGCTGCTGCCGCCGGCGCTCGACCCGCTCAGTATCGGCGGCATCATTCACGGCGTGCTCGCCCGGCTCGGACGGGAGCTCAGTCCAGCCGCGCTCGACGAGGTCTTCGCCGCCGAATGGCAGCGCCGGATGGCGACGGGGTTCGGTACCGACCCGAGCGAGCCGATGCAGCGCGAGATACTGCTCGACCAGCTTCGCGACCTCGTCGCGTCGGAGCACGCCAGACTCGCCGGCGCCGCGGCGAAGCCCGCGCACATCGAGCTCTCGTTCGGGATGCCCGACGGCAAGGGGGAGATCCGCGACGCGGCCTCTCGTCCCGAGGGCGTCGAGCTGCGCCTGCCTGACGGCGCGCCGATCCCAGCTACGGTGCTTCGTGGATCGATCGACCGCGTGGACGTCCTCGAGCGAGGCGGAAGGCGCTACGGCGTCGCCTTCGACTACAAGTCGGGGCGCGGGGAGCGTTACCTCGACGAGACGCACGATCTCGCGGACTTCCAGCTTCCGATCTACTGCGAGGCGCTGCGCACATTCGGCATCGAGCCGGTGGGGGCGGTGTACATCGGCGTCCGCGACGCGGAGCTGCACGGCGTCGTTCGCGAGGACTTCGCGACGGAGTTCGGCCTCGCGTCGATCGGGACCGTCGCGAAGCTGCCGGAAGGACAGTTCGCCGGATACATGTCGGCCCGCAGCGACGCGCTCCGAACCCACGTCGTCGCGCTCGCGCGTGGCGAGATAGTCGTCGAGCC
>DATAIN010000043.1:0-5315 GCA_036262635.1 Gemmatimonadaceae bacterium
CGATCATCAGCCGGGGCGGCGCGGCCGCGCGCGCGCCGGTGGTGGCCGCGCCGGCCGACACTCCCGACATCGGCTGGCAGACCCCGACTCCCATCAGTGGCATCGCGGCGGCGAGGCGCCCCGCGTCCACCTCGCCGGAGCTTTGATGCGCTACCCGAATCGAGTTCTCGTCGCGCTGGCGGCGCTCGCACCCGCGGCCGCCGGCGCCCAGCAGTGGCGAACCGTCGAGACGGCGCGCCAGCTCACCGCGACGGACCCGCTCGCGGTCACCATCCGCTACGCGGCCGGGCATCTCGAGCTGCGTCCCGTCGAGGGACGACTGCTCTACCAGATGCGGATCCGCTACGACGAACAGGCGATGGACGCGCTCCACCAGTACGACGCCGCGGACCATCGGCTGCAGCTCGGACTGCGCAGCGCGAACGTCGGCTGGCGTGCGATGAAGTCGATGCACGGTGAGAAGGGCGGCAGCATGTCGGTAGGGCTGACTTCAGAGCTGCCGATGGCTCTCGACGTGGAGCTGGGCGGGGTCGAAGCGGACATGGACCTCGGCGGTCTCAGGATCACACAGCTCAAGCTGGCCAGTGGTCTCGCCGGGGTGAAGGTCGACTTCTCGTCGCCCAATGCGGTGGTGATGGAGCGGATGTCGCTCGATCTCGGCCTCGGAGGGTTGAAGCTCGAGAATGTCGGCAACGCGAACGTCGCGGAGATCTCGATCGACGGCGGGCTCGGAGGCATCGCGCTCGACTTCGGCGACGTCGTCGCGCACGACGTGAAGATCAACGCCGACATGGCGCTCGGCGAGCTGCGCATCGGAGTTCCGCGCAACGTCGGCGTGATGGTGCAGGGTGATTTGAAGGGCGGGACCTTCGACCGGCAGATCGGCTTCATGCGGAAGGACAACGCGTGGTACTCGCTGAACTGGAACGAGGCGTCGCGCCGGATCACGGTGGTCACGAGCTCGACGCTCGCCAACCTCAAGGTGGTCCCGACCGGCCAGTAGATCCGGGCATTGGCCCGCCGATTGCCCCCGTGGGCGGCATGACACGGAAACCCTTCGCGATCGGCGGCTACAGCGTCTGGCCGCTCCTGAAGAAGACCGGCCGCGAGATCCTCGACGACAACGTGCTCGGGCTCGCGGCGCAGACGGCGTACTACTTCTTCTTCTCGCTCTTCCCGCTCCTGCTCTTCGTCGCACCGGTGTTGAGCCTCATCGGCGACAAGCAGCAGATGGTCGGGTGGCTGATCAACCAGCTCGCGGGGGCGATCCCGCCGGCGGCGCTGACGATGGTCTCCGGCGTGGTGAAGGACGTCGTCCTGAGCCCGAGCGCGCCAGGTGTGATGTCGGTCGGCGCGCTCCTCGCCGCCTGGTCGGGCTCCAACATCTTCGGCGCGCTGATGGGCGCGCTCAACCGCGCCTACGACACGCGCGAGACGCGTCCCTGGATCAAGCAGCAGCTCATCCGCCTCGCGGCCCTCGTCGTCGCCGGCTTCGTGCTCGTGGCGGCGACCGCGGTGATGCTCGGCGGGGCGCAGATCGCCGATTGGCTCGGCAACGCGCTCGGCCTGAGCCACGCGATGACGCAGCTCTGGAAGGTCGTCCAGTACCCGATCGCCATGGTGATCCTCGTCGGCGCGGCGTGGATGCTCTTCTACTTCCTGCCTAACGTCAAGCAGCGTCCGGTTCACGTGCTCGTCGCGGCGCTGGTGACGACGGCGCTGTGGGTGATCGGGACCCTGCTCTTCCGGGTGTACGTCGCCAACTTCGGGTCGTACAACAAGACCTACGGCACGATCGGCGGTGTGATCGCGCTCCTCACGTGGATGTATCTCTCGATGCTGCTCCTGCTCTGTGGTGGAGAGCTCGCGGCGGAGCTGCACTGCGGGACGGCGCGGCTCGAGCCGGAGCGCGGGGCCAGCTACGCGGGACGGATCGGGACGCACGGCCGTCCGGCCCGTCCCTCGACCGAGCGAATCGAGCCCGCGCAGCCGCTAGCGGCGCACCCCCCGGAGTAGGACCGTCGTCCCGCGGCCGACGCCGAGCAGCGTTGCCGCGCTGCCGTCACGGACCGCGATCTCGATGAGCCCACTCGAGCCGGCGAGCGCGATCGCGGTTCCCGGCGCGACGTCGGCGTAGGTGCGCAGCACCGGGAGACGGAGCGTGCCGACCTCCACCGTTCCGCCGTGCGCGGCGAGCAGGTTGGTCACCGCGTTCCCGAAACGGTCGACCGTTATGACGGTGCCTTCGATCGCGCCGTCGTCACGGCGGCGCGCCTCGCGGGTGCGCCGGACGACGGGATCAGCGACGTCGGTCCCCAGCGAGTCCACTGGTGACCCGGCGGCGAGCAACGCGGCTGCGGGAGCGAAGACGTCGCGGGCGTGGAAGGTCGGCGCCGCACCGGCCGGGACCGCGAGCTCCACGGCCCGTGCCCCGGCCAGCAGCAGGGCCGGCGAGAGGAGTCCGTTGTCCGGCCCGACGAGGAAGCGGCCGTCGCTCTCCACCGCGATCGCGCGGCGCGCCGACCCCACCTCGGGGTCGATCACCGCGAGATGGACCGTCCCCGCGGGAAACTTCCGCCAGTAGCGCGCGAGGGCCAGCCGGCCCGCCTCGATGTCCTGCGCAGCGACGTCGTGCGCGACGTCGACCAGCACCGCTTCCGGAGCGCGGGACATGATGACGCCCTTCACCTCGGCGACGTAGCCGTCGGCGGTTCCGAAGTCGGTGAGGAGGGTGACGATGGGGCGCATGTCACAGAGATCTGCGCCGCCAGCGTCCGGAGCGCCAGAGTGCCATCATGGCGACGGCGCGACCGACCGCGGTGAGGGAGATCGTCCACCAGAGCCCCGCGGTGCCCCAGCGGGCCACGCTCAGCATCGCGAGCGGGATGCGCAGCGCCGTGATCGAGGTCGAGGTGATCATCGGCGGGAGCGTCGCGCCGGCGCCGCCGAGCGCGCCCTCGAGCACGATCTCCGCCGTGATGAAGAGCTGCGAGAGCGCGGCGATCCGCAGATACTTCGCGCCCTCGGCAACCACGAGCGGATCGTTCGTGAAGAGGCTCGCCATCGCCGGCGCGAAGAGCAGCTGCGCGAGAAAGACCAGCACACCGATCACGCTCACGTAGCCGACCGACACCCAGCCCGCCCGCGCGGCTCGGGCCGGGTCACCCGCGCCGAGGCTCTGGCCGACGATGGCCGCCACCGCGGCGGCGACGCCGACACCGACCATGAAGAGCCAGCTCTCCACGCGGTGGCCGATGCCTAACGCGGCGAGCGCGGGAGTACCGAAGGGCGTCGCGATTCGCGCGATGACGACGTAGATCAGCGCGAACGCCACACCGGTCGCCGCGGTGGGCAACCCGACTCGGAGGATCGCGGCGATCGATGCGGCGCGCGGCGCGCCGAAGGCGATCATCCGTCGGCGGCGGAGGAGGACGAGCCCGATCGCGAAGACCATTCCGCGAGTGGCGAGCGTGGCGATCGCGGTACCCCGGATCCCGAGTGCCGGTCCCCCGACGAGTCCGAGGATGAGGACGGGATCGAGGACGAGGGTCGCCGCGACCGAGGTGGAGAGCAGGAGAAAGGGCGTGCGCGTGTCGCCGGCGGCGCGAAAGGTCGCGTCGACCACGAAGAAGCCGAAGATCAGCGGCGCGCCGAGGAGATACGTGCCCAGGTACTGCTGGCCGAGGGCCGTCACGTCCGGCGGGGTGCGCATGACCGCGAAGAGGCCCGGGAGAAGCGCGAGGCCGACCAGTGCCGCGCCGACGCCGAGGACCAGCGAGAGCACCAGCGCGTCGCTCGACACTCGCGCCGCCTCGGCGGGGCGCCGCTCACCGTGCCGCCGCGCGGCGACCGCGGTGAGCCCGACGCTGACCATCTCGGCGATCGACACCACGAGCCACACCCAGAAGATCGATCCGGTGACGGCCGCGAGCCCCGCGGACCCGATCCGGGTGCCGACCCAGTACGCGTCGACCGAGGAGAAGATCGTCATCAGGAGCATCGACGCGACGGCGGGAAGCGCGACGCGGAGGATGGTCCTGCCTAACGGCCCGGTGGCGAGCGATCGCGCGCCGGCGGTGGCGAGATGCTCGCCGGTGACGTAGAGAACGCCGCCGTCGTGCGGCTCCAACGGCAACGCGGCCGCGGAGTCATGCTCCAGCGGCCGCGTGGTCGCGTCGGGAGAGGATGCCATCAGGCGCCGGTTGCGGCTCCAGCCGGAGCTGCGGCGGCGACCGCGCTCGCGATCTTCGCCAGTGCCTTCGCGGCGCCCGACTGCGCGTCGGCGAGGACGATCGGTGCACCCTCGTCGCCGCCCTGCGTCACACGCGGGGAGATCGGGATCTGGCCGAGGAGCGGCAGGTCGAGCTCAGTGGCGAGCCGCTCGCCGCCGCCGCTGCCGAAGAGCGCCGTGGGCTTGCCGCAGTGCGGGCACTCCAGCCAGCTCATGTTCTCGACGATCCCGAGCACGGGGACGCCGACGCGCTGGAACATCTTCGCCCCGCGCAGCGCATCCCCGACGGCCACTTCCTGCGGGGTCGTGACGATGATCGCGCCATGCACCTGCGTCGCCTGGACGAGCGAGAGCTGCGCGTCACCCGTCCCCGGCGGCATGTCGACGAACAGATAGTCGAGCTCACCCCAGTCCACGTCGCCGAGGAACTGGGTGATGATCTTCATGACGATGGGACCGCGCCAGATCGCCGGCTGATCGCGCTCGATGATGAAGCCGAGGCTCATCACCTTCACGCCGTGGGCGGTGAGCGGGATGATGCGCTCGTCGATGACGCGTGGCGCCTCCATCACCCCCATCATGCGCGGGATGTTGGGGCCGTAGATGTCGGCGTCGAGGATTCCGACCCTCGCGCCCTCGCGCGCCAGGGCGACGGCGAGATTGACGCAGACGGTCGACTTCCCGACCCCACCCTTGCCGCTCGAGACCGCGATGATGCGACCGAGCTTCGGGTAGGCGACCGGCGCGGGAACGGAGCCACGCGGCGCCTGCGCGCGCGGGCTCGTGTCCATCACGGGGAGCGCACGTCCGCTCGACATCGAGGCGGCGGGAGGAGTCGCGCCCGAACGCGCGCTTTCGCTCGCGTCCTTCACGTCGACGCGCACGTCGGTGACGCCGGACACCCGCTCGATCGCCTGCCGGATGTTGCGGACGATGGATGCGTCGTCGCGCGGCGTGAGCAGCACGCTGAGTCGGACCTTGCCGTCGGTGGTGGTGGCGAGATCGCGCACCATCTCGGCGCGCAGCACGTCGGTGCCGGCGCGCTCGCTCTGCACCGTGCCGAGCGCGGCGACGATGCGCTCCT
>DATAIN010000044.1:0-2377 GCA_036262635.1 Gemmatimonadaceae bacterium
TCGCGGGAAGCACGAATACGTCCGCCGAGGCATAGGCGGCGCGGAGCACGTCGTCGGGTTGCCGCCCGCGCAGCGCCACCCGATCGGCGACGCCGCGCTCCACCGCGCGCGACCGAATGCGCTCCATCTCCGGCCCGTCGCCGATCACCGTCAGGCGCGCGTGCAGCTCACGCGGCAGCCGGGCGAGCGCGTCGACCAGGACGACGATACCCTTCCGCTCGACCAGCCTGCCGACCGTGAGGATCTCGAATCCAGGCGTCGCGTGAGCCACCCGCTGACCCGCGCTCGAGAGCTCGAAGGTGTACGGGATCACCTCGACCGGTCGCGGAACCAGCGCTTCGACCTCTCGCGCCGTGTAGCTCGAGATCGCGACGACTGCATCGGAGCGGCGGATCGCCCAGCGGAGAAAACCGCGCAGCGCGCGCATCCCGCTCGCGACCCAGCGCAGCTCCACTCCGTAGAAGAGCGTGACCGTGGGTGCGCGCGCGGCGCGCGACGCCGCCCAGCCGAGTGCGGCGAGGGGAAGGGGCCAGTGGACGTGAATGACGTCGTAGCGCTCGCGCCGCGCCAGCCGCCAGGCCGCGATCATCCCCGCGCCGACGAAGAACAGGGGGAGCAGCTTGTAGAGCAGCGACTTCCGCATCCGGTCGGGTGCCGTCTCCTCGTGCGTGAGATTCTCCCACCGCCGCGCGAAATACCGGAAGCGATGCACTCGGATCCCCTCGAAGGACTGGTCGGCCAATCCCTTGTACGAGGAAGTGAGCACCTCCGACTCGACGCCCGCCGCGCGCAGGCGCTTCAGAAGCTCGACGAGCCAGGGTGTGATGACATCGCCTGGCTCGCGCGGAAACGCTGTCGTGATGTGGAGGACGCGCACGGGCGGAAGTATATTGGCGCAGCAATGCGGAATCCATGACGCGCGCTCCCGGAACCTTCGTCCGTACCACCGCGGTGAGACGCGTCATCCAGGGGCTCGTCCTCGCCGTCGCGTGCATCTTCATCTGGCGATTCGCCGTCAGGCACCAGACGGATCTCGGGCGCGTCCAGTGGCATCTCTCGCCGCTGTCGCTGGTCGGGGCGTCGGTCGTGTGGGCGCTGTCCTTCGGTGGGCTGGTCGTCCTCTGGTCGCGCAGCCTGCGCTGGTGGGAGACCGGGATGCGCGCGTCGGCGGCGCTGCGAGTCTTCTTCCTCTCGAACCTCGCGCGCTACGTGCCCGGCGCGGTGTGGCAGTTCGCCGGACTGGCCGCGATGTCGGCGGCCCAGGGCGTCCCGCCAGTCGCCGCCACGGCAGCGGTGCTCTGGCAGCAGGTCGCGCTGCTCGGAACCGGCGCGGCGCTCGCCCTCGGACTCGCGCCGGTCGTCCTCGAGCCGCTCTTCAAGCGCTGGGGGCTCGGCGTTCCGACGCTCGGTGTTCGCCTGGCGATCGCGGGACTCGTCAGCGTCGCCGCGATACTCGTCCTTCCGCGCCTGCTCGCGCCGCTGCGCTCCCTCTTCGAGCGTCGCGCGCCCGACGTGCGCGCGATTCCCCACGTCACGACGCGGCAGCTCGCCTCGTATCTCGCACTCTCGGCGGCGGGATGGATCGGCTACGCGATATCGTTCGCGCTCTTCGCCCGCGCGGTGCTCGGCGATGCCGCTCCGCCTGGAGTCGAGGCGGGCGCGATCTACATCGCCGCGTACGTGCTCGGGATACTCGCGTTCATGATGCCGGGCGGACTGGGCGTTCGGGAAGGCGCGCTGGCCGTGGCGCTCGCGCCACTCATCGGCGCCGATCGCGCGATCTTCCTCTCGATCGCGTCACGGCTCTGGCTCGTCGCGCTCGAGGTGCTCGGAGCGGTGGGCTTTCTGGTAGCGCGCGGCGGGAAGGCGACGGTCCCTGCCGCTCCGGACGTCGAGCGTTAGGCGCGCCGTCGCAGCACGAGCACGTGCTGGTAGCGGAGCCCCGGCACCCGCGAGAGCAGGTGGAGCACGATCCGCATGACGACGCGAATCGGCTTCCGATTCTTGAAGATCGCCGGCCCGTGGTCCGCGGCGACCCGCACGACGTCGAAGCCCGCCGCGGTCGCGATCGCGCGCCATCGCGACTCGCTCGCATGCACCTCCTGCGGCTGATCGGTACGGATCCACCAGTTGGGCACGACGGTCACCAGCATCCCGCCCCCGCGCAGCACGCGCGCCGCCTCCACGAACCCGCGCGGCACGTCCGGGAAGTGCTCCATCGACCCGAAGGAGAACACCGCGTCGAACGAGCCATCCCGGAACGGGAGCGCGGTCCCGTCGCCCTGCACCCACTCCACCTCCGGGGTGTGTCGCTTCGCCCTGGCCAGCGCGCTCCCCGAGAAGTCGAGGCCGACGCTTTCCGAGGCACCGCCACGCT
>DATAIN010000045.1:0-6725 GCA_036262635.1 Gemmatimonadaceae bacterium
CGGCGGTGGCCCTCTGGCTCGCGAGCATACCATAGGACGCGGGGCCTGCCGACGCGGCAACCAGCCCCCCGTCGCCGCGGCCGTGCCGCGAGCTGATGCGAAGATTCGGAGAGGAGCCGTTGCGTAGATGCGAGGATGCGGCGAGCGGGCGCGTCCCCGTCATCCCGCACGAGCGCAGCGAGTGCTGGGATCTTCTGTCAATCGCACTGTGGCCTGCCGCCAGGCAGGGCACAGACACAGCCGCGCTCCGGCGACGCCCCCTTCGGCGACTTCAGCTTCAGCCGCGACTACAAGGACCTCCTCGGCGACCGCCCGGACAACGTCTTCCTCATCAAGGCGACGTACTGGATCGGTCGGTAGCTCCGCTTCCGCGTCATCCCTCGCGAGCGACAGCGAGCGATGGGACCTTCTCTCACTGTCTTGGGATTGGGAGCGGGGAGCTGAAGAGAAGTGCAATCGGGAGCTGGATCGGGAGGCTCCGAGAGGGATTGGAATCGGGAGGTGGGAAGCCGGTATCGCGCATGCGACCGTCCCACCTCCCGTTCCCTTTCGCGATCGGCTCCTTCCGATCCCGCATCCCCGTCGCGGTTCAGTTCAGCTCCAAGCTCCTCGTTCCTCGGAGCCACAAAGCCGGAACAGGAGGTCCCAGCAGACGCTGCGCGCCAGGTGATGACGTGAGGCATCAGGGCTTCAGCGCCGCGAGGACGAGATCGGCAACTGCCTCGAAGTTGCCGTCGAAGTGGTGGCCGCCATTGGTGGCGTGGCGATGGACGAGGGTGGAGTCGGCATCGCGGCAGCCCGACTCCCCTTCGTCGCGGCCGTAGACGCACAGCATCGGCGTTCCGCGCAGATGCTCGAGCTCCGGCGCGAGGGGGAGGTCGCCGGGATCGGAGCTCTTGCGAACGAGGTCGATCCAGTGGAAGTGGAAGCTCGCCCGCTCGCCGGGGCCGAGCATCGCGACGAGCGAGAGCTGCGCGCGCACGTCGCCCGGCAGGCGATTGGCGATGAACGGCGCGAGGTCGGCGCCGCGCGAGTAGCCGACGATCGCGACCCGCGCGCGATGCCACGTCGCCATGTAATGCCGCGCCAGCTCCCCGACCTCGCGACCCGCCCTGTCCGGCGTCGGCTTCCGCAGCAGGTACGCGCGCATGTCGAGCCCGACGACGAGGACGCCCGCCGCCGACAGCCGCGCCGCGAGGCGCTTGTCGATCGAGGCCCATCCGCCGTCGCCCGACATGAGGATGACGACGACGTCGCTCGCCGGTGCCTGCTCGCTGGCCGGGACTTCGACGACGGGGAGACCGTCGCTCGCGGCGTCGGCCGCGGCTGGTGCGGCGCAGGCGGGAAGCAGGGCGCCGAGCAGCGCGGCGCGGAAGAGCGGACGAGTCATCGGGTGACGATTCCCTGGAGGCCGCCCGAGATCAGGGCGGCGATGTCGGTGAGGATGCGCGGCAGCGCGAGTCCGCCGGGCGACGCGAGGTAGCGCGGCTCCCAGACGGGGTCGAACTTGTCCTTGTAGCGCCGCAGCCCGCGGAAGCCGTAGACGCGCTCGCCGTGCGCGTAGACGAGCGCGCCGGCGCGGTGCCAGAGCGGCGCGAGCTGGTCCGGGCCGAGCCCCGACAGCGGCGCCATGCCGAGGTTGAATCGGGCGAAGCCGCGGTCGCGTCCCCAGAGCATCAGCCGCAGGAGCAGGTAGTCCATCGCGCCGTTAGGCGCTCCGGGCGCGTAGCGCATGAGGTCCGCCGACAGCTCCTCGTTCCCGCCGGCGCACCAGAGGTTGGCGAAAGCCACGACCTCGCCGCCGGCGCGCACCACCGCCATCGGGAAGCGAGCGAGGTACGCCGGATCGAAGCGGCCGACGGAAAACCCCTTCTCGCGCACGCGCTTCGCGGCGAGCCACGCGTCGGAGACGCGGCGGAGCTCGGGGAGGAGCGCCGCGACGCCGCACGGCGCGACGATCTCGAGCTCGAGCCCGCGCCGCGATCCCTCGTGCAGCACGCGCCGCAGCCCCTTCCGCGCTCCGCCGGCGAGGTCGAACTCGCGGAGCGGGACGACCGCCTGCTCGCCGAGCTTGTGCAGCGTCAGCCCGAGATCGACGTAGAGCGCGAGCGTGGACGACGTCACCTGGTAGAACGCCGGCCACGCCCCGTGGCGGTCGGCCTGTTCGCGGAAGCGGCGCACGAGCTCGCGCTGTTCCTCCGGCGGCCCGACGGGGTCACCGAGCGACACCCAGCTCCGGCCCCGCACGCCGTACATCAGCACACCGCGTCCGTTCCCGCTGAACATCAGCGCCTTGTCGCCAAGAAGCAGGAGGTTCGCCGCCGTGTCGCGCGAGGTGCGCACCACGGCGGCCGCGCGCTCGACCTCGAGCGCCGTCGGCGCGGGTGGCGTCGCCTCGGCGTGGCCGAGCAGCCGCGCGAGCGCGAAGACGAAGAGCACGCCCGCCGCGGCGACGGTCCCGCGGAGGAATCGCGCCTCGTCGCCGTAGGTGCTGAACTGGAGCCAGAGCCTCGGCGTATAGTGCACCCGCTCGTACGACGCGAAGCCGAGCCAGATGCTCGCGGCCATCGCCGCGACGACCGCGATCACCCACCCCTTCGTGAACGGCTCGCTCGTGAGCGCCGCGCGCCGGTAGAAGGCGTGCCGCGAGCGGACGACGACCGCGAGCACGCCGCCGAGCGCGAGCGCCTCCTCCCAGTCGAGCCCCTTGAGCAGCGACGCCGCGACGCCGACGCCGAGCAGGACGACGCTCACTCCCCAGGCCGCGTCGAGCCGGCGCCGGATCGCCCAGGCGAGGATGATCAGCCCCGCTCCCGCCGCGCTCCCCGCGAGGTGCGAGAGCTCGACGATGCCTAACGGCAGGATGCCGCGCAGCACCGCGAGCCGGCCGTGCTCCGACGGCGTCGCGCCCGACACGAGCAGGATCGTGCCCGCGGCGAAGGTCGCCGCCGCGAGGAGGTGCGGCAGCACCGCTTCGAGCGCGCGGGCCGCGACGCGGCCGACGCGGCGCCGCTCCAGCTCGTCTCCCGCGAGCACCACCGACGCCACCGCGCACGGCACCAGGTAGTAGACGCCGCGGAAGGCGACGAGCGCGGCGAGCACCGGCCCCCGCGGCAGCGCGCCGCCGACGAGGACGACCATCGCCGTCTCGAACACGCCGAGCCCGCCGGGCACGTGGCTCAGCATCCCCACCCCCTGCGCGAGCAGGAACGCGCCGAGGAACGCCGCCGGGGCGAGCCCTGGGGGGAACAGCACGTAGAGCACCGCTCCGGCGACGATCCAGTCGAGCGCCGCGACGGCGAGCTGCAGCCCGACGAAGGCTGGCCGCGGTGGCGCGATCGCGATCCCGCGCACGCGCAGCGGACCCTCGGCGACGAGCGCCCACGCGGCGTACAGCGTCACCAGCGTCATGCACGCGAGTCCCACCCCGCGCGCCATCGGCAGCGGCAGCGCCAGCGACCGCAGGCTGGTCGAGGACGCCGCGAGCAGCGCGACGCCCGTCGTCGCGATGACGCCGAGCACGAACGTCCCGCCGGCGAAGCTCGCCGCCCGCACGATGTCCGGGGTGGAGAGTCCCCATCGCCGCCAGAAGCGATGGCGCACCGCGCTCCCCGTCACCGCCGGCAGCCCGAGCGTCTGGCTGAGTCCATAGGCGACGAAGGAGCCGAGCGCGATGCGTCGCACCGGCAGGCGCCGGCCCGCGTACGCCAGCCCGAGCGCGTCGTACCCGGACAGCGTCGCGTAGCCGAGCGCGGTCAGCGCGAGCGCCGCGGCGACACGCGAGCGCGGCATCGCGCCCAGCACCGCCAGCGTCGCTCGCGCGTCCATCTCAGCGCCGCGACGGCTTCTTGTTCGCCGTCCCGTGCGTCCGGTTCGCCCGCGCCGAGTGCGGTGCGACCTGCGTGAAGGCGCCCGTCTCGGCGTCCACCGCGGCGCGTGACGTCCGCCCGTTCGCGGTGAGCGTGAACATGTACGCCTGCTTGCCGCCGTTCCGGCCGAGCTTCTCGCGCTTCACCGTCGCGCCGGGCAGGTTGGTGAGGGCGATCCTGCGCGCCGAATCGGGGCTGATCGCCAGAGAGGCAGACGCCTCCTGCTTCGCCGTCGCCGCGTGGCGCGCCATCCGTTGCTGTGCCTGCGCCGCCGGCTTGCTCGTGCTCGACTGCGCCGCGAGCGCCGTCGCGGCGAAGGGCATCGCGGCCAGTGCGAGGACGCGAATCGTGTTGCGGAACCGCATGATGATCTCCCATGTTCGTTGTCGGCGTTCGCGACCGGTCGATGGGATGCCGCGGAAGTGGGCGATCCCGAACGCGAATGCACGCTATCCGCCGCTACCTAAACGGCCCCTAACAGCGCCGGCGGCGGTTCCGGGGGTTCGCATGCGGTTGCTGGTCGTGGAGGACGACCCCAGGCTCTCGAGCCTGGTCGCGCGCAGCCTGCGCGAGCAGGGATACGCGGTCGACGTCGCCGGCGACGGGGAGCGCGCGCTCGAGAACGCGCACGTCTCCCCGTACGACCTGCTCGTCGTGGACATCGGCCTGCCGCGGCGCAGCGGCATCGACGTCATCACCCAGCTCCGCGGCGAGGGATCGCGCGTGCCGATCCTCGTCCTCACCGCGCGCGACGCGGTGAGCGATCGCGTGCGCGGCCTCGACGCCGGCGCGGACGACTACCTCGTCAAGCCGTTCGAGCTCGACGAGCTCGGGGCACGGATTCGCGCGCTCCTCCGCCGCGGCCCCGAGCTGCTCTCGCCGGTGATCGAGGTCGGCGATCTCGCGCTCGACACGCGGCGCCAGTCGGTGACGCGGGGCGGACGCCGCCTTCCGCTGACGACGAAGGAGTACGTCATGCTCGAGTACCTCGCGCGCAACGCGGGGCGCGTCGTCGGTCGCGCCGAGCTCTGCGAGCACGTGTGGGACGAGAACCACGACCCCTTCTCGAACGCGATCGAGGTCTACATCGGCCGCCTGCGCCGGAAGGTGGACGAGGGCGCGACCACCGCGCTGATCCACACGCGGCGGGGCGCGGGCTACATGCTGGGCGACGAGGCGCGGCACGACGACGCGACGGGCGGGCGGCGCCGGCGCTGATGCTCCACTCCATCCGAGCGCGGCTCACGGCGTGGTACGCGAGCGTGCTCGCGCTCACGCTCGTCGCCTTCGCCGCCGCCGCCTACGTCTTCCTCCGCCACACGACGATGGAGCGCGTCGACGAGTACCTCGTCGAGACGGCGCGGCTCGTCGGCGACGTCGTGGAGGTCGAAGAGACGGCGGACAGCAGCGTCGCCCCCGCGCTCGACGAGGTCATCTCCGAGTTCCACCCGCGCGACGTCACCGTCCTCGTGCTCGACCGCGCCAGCGGTGAGATCCTTGGTGCCTCACGTCCCGCGAGCGTGCTCGGCATTGGCGCCGCACTGAGGAGCGACGCGCTCGCGCAGGCGGTGCGGCGCGCGTCCGACTCGACCGCGTCGCGCCTGACGGTGGAGGGACGCGAGGGCCCGGTCCGCGTCGTCGCACTGCCGTATGTCGTGCGCGATCGGCCGATCATCGTCGCCGCGGCCCGGAGCCTCGCCGCGCAGCAGCGCACGTTGGGCGAGGCGAAGGTAGCACTCGCCTCGGGCATCCCGCTGATGATCCTCCTCGCGATCCTCGGGGGGAGCTGGCTCGCCGGCAAGGCGCTAGATCCGGTGGTGCTGATGACGACGCGCGCCCAGCGCATCGGCGCCTCGAGCCTCGACGAGCGGCTGCCGGTTGTGAACGAGCGGGACGAGCTGGGACGGATGGCGGCAGTGTTCAACGACATGCTGGCGCGGCTCGACGACGCCTTCGAGCAGCAGCGCCGATTCATGGCCGACACCTCGCACGAGCTGCGGACGCCGGTGGCGATCGTGCACGGCGAGGCCCAGTTCGCGCTCGCGCGCCCCGACCGGTCTCCCGAGGAGCTGCGCGCGAGCCTCGACACCGTCAGGCGGGAGAGCGAGCGGTTGGGTCACGTCGTCGACGACCTCTTCCTCCTCGCCCGCGCCGATGCCGGCGAACCTGCGGCGCCCGCGGTGGAGCTCTACCTCGACGAGCTCGCGGCCGACGCGGTGCGCACGATCCGCGGCGTCGCCGCATCGCAGGGGGTCAGCGTGCGAAGTGAGAATGGCGACGGCGACCTCCCCTTCCGCGGCGACGAGGCGCTGCTGCGCCGGCTGGTGAACAACCTGCTCGACAACGCCGTGAAGTACACGCCGCGCGGCGGTGAAGTGACGGTGACGACCCGGCGCGACAACGGCCGCTACCTGCTCGACGTCGCCGACACCGGCCCTGGAATCGCTCCCGAGATCCAGCCGCACATCTTCACCCGATTCTTCCGCGCCCCTGACGCCCGGGAGAAGCGCGGCGCCGGACTCGGCCTGCCCATCGCGCGCTGGATCGCCGAGCGCCACGGCGGACGACTCGAGCTGACGCGCTCGGGGGCGGATGGGAGCACGTTCACCGTGGTTCTGCCGGTGCTCGAGTAGCAGCCGGCTCTTCGCTTTACGGGTGAAGGGCGAGTAGAAGACGAATGCGAAGGCGGCGCCATGGCGCCGCCTTCGCTCATTCCATCTGGAACTCCCGCCCGAACGCCACCGCGAACGAGAAGCTCTTGGCTCGACTGCGCGTCTCCATCATGTCGGCGACGCGCTCGAGCCGCTTCGGGACGGCGAGGATCAGCTCCTGCGCCTTCTTCCCGATCTCGTCGAG
>DATAIN010000046.1:0-3605 GCA_036262635.1 Gemmatimonadaceae bacterium
CAAGGTCGCCGACGTCCTGGCGCGCGAAGGCATCGGGGCCGCGCTCTGGGCGGATTGGGGCGGGTTCAAGCTCGAGGCGAACGACGCCGTGCGCGCGAACATTCCGCTCGTCTCCAAGGCGGGCGCGCGCGCGATCGTCCACTCCGACGACGAGTCGGGGATCCAGCGTCTCAATCAGGAAGCGGCCAAGGCGCTCGCGGCGGGCAACGCGATCGGTCTCGGGATGACCGAAGACGACGCGATCAAGTGGCTCACCATCAATCCGGCCTGGGCGCTCGACCTCGACTCGAAGATCGGCTCGATCGAAGTCGGCAAGAACGCGGACGTCGTCCTCTGGTCGGGCGATCCGTTCAGCGTCTACACGCGAAGCGAGAAGATCTGGATCGACGGCGCGATGGTCTTCGATCGCCTCGATCCGAGCGAACGGTGGCGCACGGACTTCGAGCTGGGCTACGTCCCCGCCATGCAGACGGGAGGATCCAAGTGATGCGGCGACGCATTCTTTTCGCGGCGATCGTCGCCGCGGGCGCGCTTCCCTTCTCCGCCGGCGCGCAGACCGTCGCGATCACCGGCGGCAAGGTGTACACGGTGAGCGGCGCGACGATCGACAACGGCACCGTGATCATCCGTGACGGCAAGATCACGGCGGTCGGCGCCAACGTCGCGATCCCGGACGGCGCGCAGCGCATCGACGCCTCGGGCAAGTGGGTGACGCCCGGCCTCGTCGATGGCGCGACGGTGCTCGGCTTCACCGAGGTCGGCGCGGTGACCGGCACCAACGACGCGAGCGCCGAAGGGCGCGATCACATCGCGGCGGCGTTCACTGTCTGGGAAGGGCTGAACCCGCGCTCCGTGCTCGTGAGCCCCGCCCGCGAGGACGGCGTGACGACGGTCGTCGTTCATCCGAGCGAAGGGCTGTTCGCCGGGCAGAGCGCGGTGCTCGAGCTCGTCGATGGCAGCGCGTCGGACATGGTCATTCGCCAGTCCGCCGCGATGGTCGCCGATCTCACCGACGCACGCGGAGTCGGCACCGCGTCGCGCGGCGAGATGCTGCTTCGCGTGCGCGAGATCCTGGACGACGCCCGCGTCTACGCACGGCGGCGCGCGGACTTCGAGCGCGCGCAGACGCGTCCGTTCGCGGCGAGCCGCCTCGATCTCGAGGCGCTGCAGCCGGTGCTCGCGGGACGGCTCCCGCTTCTCGTCGCCGTCGACAAGGCGAGCGACATCCAGGCCGCGCTGCGGATCGCGAAGGACTACGGCATCCGCATGATGGTCGCCGGGGGAGCCGAGGCGTGGATGGTCGCCACCGAGCTCGCGGCGGCGAAGGTGCCGGTGCTGACGGGCGCGATGAACAACATCCCGTCCAGCTTCGCGACGCTTGGCACCCGGCAGGAGAACGCCGCGATGCTCCGCGCGGCCGGCGTCCCCGTGGTGCTCATCGGCAACGCCGGCGGCGGGAACGAGCAGTCGTTCAATGTGCGCAACATCCGCTACGAGGCTGGCAACGCCGTCGCGTACGGGATGAAGTGGGAGGACGCGCTGCGCGCGATCACTCTCGCGCCGGCGGAGGCGTTCGGCGTCGCGGACCGGGTCGGGTCGCTGCAGGCCGGGAAGGACGGCAACGTCGTGGTGTGGAGCGGCGACCCGTTCGAGTTCGCGAGCCGCGCCGAGCATGTCTTCGTCCGTGGGAAGGAGTACCGCGACGTCTCGCGGCAGGACATGCTGATGGAGCGCTACAAGAATCTGCCGCCGGACTACGAGAAGCCGATCAGCGGGAATCCGTAGCTGTTCGGCTTTGTCGCTGATCACGAACGCACGAAGGACCGAAGCCATGACGTCGCTTCGGTCCTTCGTGCTTCATTCAACGGTTGCGACGGTTTGCTGCGAAGTCAGCTCGGATTGATCGTATCCGAGGGCGCGGCCGCGGGCGGATCCTCGATCGCCGCGCCGCGGGCCGCTCTCGCCGCGCGAAGCTCGTCCTCGAGCTTCGTGTGCTCCGCCTCGGCGGCGGCGAACTCGGAGGAGAGCCGTGTATAGCTCTCGGTATCGAGCTCCGTGTTCGCTGTGCGCGCGCGGTAGTATGCGTAGCCTAACGCCTGCGCCGCCTTGTCCATGCGCTGCTTGGCGCGGAAAGCCTCGAGCTGGATCCGTCCCTCGTCGATCGCGCCCTGTGCGGCGCGGCCGGCGCGGTCGAGCTCGGACTTCAGTCGGTCCCAGAGTGCCATCCTTTCCTCGCTGCTCGGGTTCGCGATCCTCGACGAGGTCGCTGCTCTCGTTTACGGGTCGCACCCTGAAGCTGTTTCACCGCTCGCGCGCTGTCGAGGGCGTTTCCGCAAACGAAATCGGCCCCGCGATGCGGGGCCGTTCGATGCTGCGAGGCTCGGCGTCGAGCTACGCGACCGCGGTCTCCGTCGGATAGACGCTGACCTTCTGCCGCGTCTTGCTCTTGTGCTCGAACTTCACGACGCCGTCGATCAGGGCGTAGATCGTGTAGTCCGTGCCGAGTCCGACGTTGTTGCCGGGGTGCCACTTGGTGCCGCACTGCCGGATGATGATGTTGCCGGCGACGACCTTCTCGCCACCGAACTTCTTCACGCCGCGGTACTTCGGATTCGAGTCGCGACCGTTGCGCGAGGAGCCTACACCTTTCTTATGAGCCATTGTACCCTCCTCGCTCAGCCGAGGGAGATGTCGTTGATGCGGACTTCGGTGAAGCCCTGCCGATGCCCCTGCTTGCGGGCGTAGTTCTTCCGGCGCTTGAACTTGAAGACGACGATCTTGTCGCCGAGGCCGTGCTTCACGATCGTGCCGGTGACCTTCGCGCCCTTCAACATCGGAACGCCGGTCTTCGCCGACTTCCCGTCCGATCCGAAGAGCACTTCGTTGAACTCGACGGAGCTCCCCTGCTCGCCGACGAGCGAAGGGATCCGGAGCGTCTTGCCCGGCTCGGCGCGGTACTGCTTGCCGCCGGTGCGAATGATGGCGTAAGGCATGGAAATCAGACGGGTAAAAGCTGTGAGCCTCGTAAGATAGGCCGGGCTCGGGCGCATGTAAAGGGGCGCCGGTGGCGATAAGCTATAAGCTGTAAGCAGTTAGCGACGGCGTTCGGGGGGATGAACCCGGCGGCCTTGGGGGTGTCTCCCCCGGGCCGCCGTCGCTTCCAGCTTCCAGCTTACAGCCTCCTGCCGTCGTTCACGCCACCGCGTACTGCTGCGTCACGTCCCGCCCCGCCGACTTCACGACCAGCTTGAACTCGTCCGGGCGGAGAAGCGGATCGTCGCGGACCTCGAGTCGGAAGGGCACCGCCTTCTCCAGCTTCTTCACGAAGTCGCGCTCCTCCTGAAGCACGTACATCGCGACCTCGGGATGGAGCCGCACGACGAGGTTGTCCTTCTTCCCCTCCACCGCGATGCGCTTCACCGAGCGCTCGACGCGTCGCACGATCGTCTCCGGCGTGAAGACGCGGCCGGTGCCGTGGCAGGTCGGGCACGCCTCGGTCATGCTCTGGAGGTGGCTCTGGCGGACCCGCTGCCGCGTCATCTCGATGAGCCCGAGCTCGCTGACCTGGAAGGCCTTGGTGCGGGCGCGGTCGCGCGACAGGTGCG
>DATAIN010000047.1:0-7174 GCA_036262635.1 Gemmatimonadaceae bacterium
GAAGCGCAGCACGCGCACCAGCAGGCGCAGCGTCAGGCGCCGCAGATCGGCGGGCTGCTCGGACAGATCTTCAAGGGGATCGGCGGAGGAGCCTGACCTGCCTAACGCTGGCTGAGTGGCTGACGCCGGCTGCCATGACTCATGAATCATGGCCACGGCCATGAGTCTTGCGTCAGGGACAGAAGTCATACGTCATGCGTCAGGGTGAACTGCGTCGACTGCAGTCAACCGCGGTTCTCCCGCTGTACACCCTGACGCATGACTCCCTGTCTTCTGTCCCTGACGCAAGACTCATGGAAGTGGCAGGTCAGTCGGGTCAGTCAGGTCAGCGCTCGTACCTCACCACCGCCCGCCCGCTCGGATTGATCAGCCCGAGCGACTGCCGGACCATCACTTCGCGCGAGAGCATCGCGCTGCAGGCGGCGGCAGGGCGGGGCTGGCAGAAGAGGAAGCCCTGCCAGTAGTCGCACTGGTGCTCGCGAAGGAACTCGAGCTGCTCGCGGGTCTCGACGCCCTCGGCGATGACGTGGAGCTTGAGCGAGCGGGCGAGGGCGATGACCGCCTCGGCGATCGCCGCGTCGTCGGGGTCGGTCGCGAGGTCGCCGACGAAGGAGCGGTCGATCTTCAGGGAGTCGGCGGGGAAGAGGCGGAGCGCGCTGAGCGAGGAGTAGCCGGTGCCGAAGTCGTCGATCGAGATCCGGACGCCGAGGCGCTTCAGCTCGCGCAGCTTGCCTAACGTGTCGCCGTCGCTCTGCATCGCCATGCTCTCGGTGAGCTCGAGCTCGAGCGTCTCCGGCGTGATCCCCGTCTCGCCGAGGATCTCCGAGATGAGCGGAACGAAGTCCGGCTGCTGGAGCTGACGGACGGAGAGGTTCACCGAGGCGCGGAGCTCGGGGAGGCCGGACTCCTGCCACTGGCGGAGCTGGCGGCACGCGGTGCGCAGGACCCACTCGCCGATCGGGACGATCAGTCCCGTCGTCTCGGCGAGGGCGATGAAGGAGTCGGGGGAGAGCAGCCCGAGCTCGGGGTGACGCCAGCGCAGCACCGTCTCCATCGCCGAGACGCGGCGCGTCGTCATCGCGACGATGGGCTGGTAGAAGAGCTCGAGCTCCCCGTTCGGGAGGGCGCGGCGCAGCCGGTTCTCGAGGGTCAGCTGCTCGAGGGCGCGCGCGTTCATCGCCGGCGCATAGAGCTGGATGGTGTCGCGCCCCTGCGTCTTCGCGCGATACATCGCCGTGTCGGCGTTCTTGAGCAGGGTGTCGGCGTCGTCCCCGTCGTTCGGATACAGGCTGATCCCGATGCTGGCCGAGACGAAGAGCTCACGGCCGTCGATGACGATCGGAAGCTTGAGCGCCTCGCGCACCCGGCGTGCGACCGCGGTCGCGTCGTCCACGTGCTCGACGGTCGGCACGAGGATGGTGAACTCGTCGCCGCCGAGCCGGGTGACGGTGTCGTCGTCGCGGAGAAGGGCGCGCATGCGGCGCGACACGACCTGGAGCAGCTTGTCGCCGACGGAGTGGCCGAGCGAGTCGTTGATCAGCTTGAAGCGGTCGAGGTCGAGGAAGAAGACCCCGAGCTGGCTCCCCGTCCGATGCGCGCTCGCGATGGCGAGGTCGAGCCGGTCGAGGAAGAGCTGGCGGTTCGGCAGCCCGGTGAGGGCGTCGTGATAGGCGAGATGCTCGATCTGCGTCGCCGCGTCCACCGCGGAGCGCCGCTCGTCCTCGAGCAGCCAGATCACCATGCCTAACGCCATGGAGAACTGGAGCAGGAAGTCGAAGATGTTGAGGATCGGGGTGAAGCTGATGGTGCGCCCCGTCGTCCAGGTCCACGCCGCGATGCCGATGTAGTTGAGCTGCTCGACGCCGTAGACCAGGAACGAGATGCCGACGAGCCGGTGGCCGAGCCCGGCCTCCCAGGGACGCGCGCGAAGCACGAGCGCGGCCGCGGTCCCGAAGGCCGCCGCGGTGAGCGCCGCCCGGATGAAGGTGCGGGCGAGGGTCGGCCCCGTCCCCGCCGCGCTCCCGAACCCGCCGGCGAGCAGGAGCGGGGTGGCGATGCCGAGCACGACCGCGAGGGCGATCAGCTGCCGCGACCGCTCGGGTGGGACGGTCCGGTCCGCGGTGACCTCGTAGGCGCCGAAGAGCAGCCAGACCAGCCGGAGGAGGGCGGCGCTGGTCGCGATGACGGCGACGATGAGCGAGGCCGCCCCCGTCGCGGCCCCCGTCTCGCGCAGGAAGTTGTTGACGCTGGCTCCCAACAACATCACGACAGCAGCGAACCACGATCGCGTCCAATGACGCAGATACGCGTGGGGGAACGCGCGCTGGAAGTGGGCGAACACGACGCCGATGAACAGCGCGCCCACCGCCTGCACGAGCAGAGTCGAGACGTTCGACGACATGATGAATACTGACGAGTGCGGCGTGTTTTCGTCAGTGGTTTTCTGCGACAAACGGCTGCGGCCGCATGTGATTGCGCTCACGGGAGAGCCATTAGCCGTTCGCCCTTAGCGTCGAGCGGCTGCGGTAGAACTGCGTCGAGGGGAACGACGACGGCGGCCGGAGGATTCCCCCCGGCCGCCGTCTCTCAACGCTGACGGCTAATGGCTAACGGCTGCCGTTAGGCCCGCGCTTCGCTCGTCGAGCGGCTGGACGACTTCCCGCGGCCCTTCGAGCGCGAGGCGACCTCGGGCTCGACCGCGGCTTCCATCTCCGACTCCTGCTCGACGGTCTGCAGCTTCTCGAGCGCGGCCGCGGCCTGCGACTCGAGGAACTTCGCCATCGCCTCCTCCTGCGCGAGGTTCTGCGCGAGCAGCGACGCCGACTCCTCGAAGGCGAGCGCGTTCGCGAGCGCGATCGCGCTGCGATAGCCGGCGATCTCGTAGTGCTCCACGCGGAGCCCCGAGCCGAGGTTGAACGCCTCGAGGATCTCCGGCGTCGGCTCCTCTTCCTCCTTGAAGGAGTCGTGCTCCTCCTTGAGGCCGAGCGCGGCGTCGCACTTCGTCGCCTTCGCCTTGAAGCCCGCGGCCTCGAAGGCGCGCCCCAGGGTCTCGATGTGCCCCTCGGTCTCGTCGGCATGCTGGAGGATCCGCTGCTTGATCGTCGGATCGCTCGTCTCCTTCGCCATCGCCTTCAGCCCCTTCAGGAACGTCTTCTCGGCGAAGAGGAGATCTCCGAGCTCGTGCTTGAACAGCTTGGTCATGTCGTCGACTGCCATGTGCGACTCCAGGTTCGTGGTGGCGAATGCGGCGCGCTGCGCCGAGGACTGGAGCCGTGAAAGGGCAGAGTTCGTGCCCAAGAGCGCAATCAGCCGTTAGCCGTTAGCGTTGAGCGACGGCGGTACGAACTACGTGGAGGGGAAGGACGACGGCGGCCGGAGGGAATTCCCCCGGGCCGCCGTCTCTCGACGCTAATGGCTAACGGCTAATGGCCGCCTACCCCCACCAGCCTTCTCGCCGTCTCCACCAGCTTGTCCACCGTCAGCCCCAGCCCCTCGTAAATCCGCTGGTACGGAGCCGAGGCACCGAAGCGGTCGATGGCGATGATCTCGCCGTCGCCGCCGACCCAGCGGTACCAGGACATCGGGTGCGCCGCCTCCACGGCGACCTTCTTCGCGCCCGGCACGAGCACGCTGTCGCGGTAGCCCTGCGATTGGCGGGCGAAGAGCTCGTGGCTCGGCATGCTCACGACGCGCGCGGCGACGCCGGATGCGACGAGCTTCTCGTGCGCGGCGAGGGCGAGGGCGACCTCGCTTCCGCTCGACATCAGCACCACGGTCGGCTTCGCGCCATCAGGCGCGTCGGCGAGGACGTAGGCGCCCTTGAGCACTCCCGACGCCGCGCCGTACTTCGTGCGGTCGATGAAGCCGAGCTTCTGCCGGGTCAGGACGAGCGCGGTCGGCCCCTCGTCGTTGAGCAGCGCGCTGCGCCAGGCCTCGACGGTCTCCGACGCGTCGGCGGGACGCATCACCGTCAGGCGGGGGATGGCGCGGAGCGCGGCGAGCTGCTCGATGGGCTGGTGCGTCGGCCCGTCCTCACCGAGCCCGATGGAGTCGTGGGTGTAGACGTAGATGACGCGACGATGCATGAACGCGGCGAGCCGGATCGGCGGCCGCATGTAGTCGGAAAAGACGAGGAAGGTCCCGCCGTAGGGGATGACGCCGCCGTGCAGCGACATCCCGTTCATGATCGCGCCCATCCCGTGCTCGCGGATGCCGAAGTGCATGTTGCGGCCGCCAGGGGTCTCGGGCGCGAAGGTGTCGACGTTCTTCAGCAGGGTGTTGTTCGAGGGCGCGAGGTCCGCGGACCCGCCCATCAGCTCGGGGATGACTCCGGCGAGCGCGTTGAGCACGATCCCCGACGCGGCGCGACTCGCGACGGCGCCGTTGTCCGCGGTGAAGCTCGGGAGCGCCTTCTCCCATCCCTCGGGGAGCTTTCCGGCGAGCCGGCGGTCGAGCTCCGCGGCCTCCGTCGGGAACGCCGCGCGGTACGCGGCGAACGACTTCTCCCAGGTCGTTTGCAGCGCCTGTCCCTTCTCTCGCGCGACGCGGGTGTGCTCGAGCACTCCCTCGGGGATGAAGAACGGCTCGAGCGAGGGCCAGCCGAGGTTCTGCTTGGCGAGGACGATCTCGTCCCTGCCTAACGGCTCGCCGTGGGCCTTCGCGGTGTCGACGCGGTTGGGGCTCCCGTAGCCGATGTGCGTCCGGGTGACGACGAGCGTCGGGCGGTCGGTCACCGCCTTCGCCTCGCCGATCACGGCGTCGATCTTCGCGAGATCGTTGACGTCGTCGAGGTGGAGCACGTGCCAGCCGTACGCCTCGAAGCGGCGGCCCGTGTCGTCGGTGAAGGTGAGGTCGGTCGAGCCGTCGATGGTGATGCGGTTGTCGTCGTAGAAGCCGATGAGCTTCCCGAGCCGGAAGTGGCCGGCGAAGGACGCGGCCTCGTGCGACACGCCCTCCATCAGGTCGCCGTCGCTGCAGATGAAGTACGTGTAGTGGTCGACGATCGCGTGTCCCTCGCGATTGAAGCGCGCCGCGAGGTGGGCTTCAGCCACCGCCATCCCGATCGCGTTGCCGACCCCCTGGCCGAGCGGCCCCGTCGTCGTCTCGACACCCGGGGTGTAGCCGTACTCGGGGTGACCCGGGGTGCGGCTCTCCCACTGCCGGAACTGCTTCAGGTCGTCGAGGGTGAGGTCGTAGCCGGTGAGGAACAGGCTGCTGTAGAGCAGCATCGACGCGTGACCGCAGGAGAGCACGAAGCGATCGCGGTTCACCCAGTGGGGATCCGCCGGGTTGTGGCGCATGTGCTTCGTGAAGAGCGCATACGCGAGTGGCGCGAGCGCCATCGGGGTCCCGGGGTGCCCCGAGTCCGCCTTCTGCACCGCGTCCATGGACAGGGTGCGAATGGTGTCGATACAGAGCTGATCGATGGACGACGTCGAGGACGTCATCCGGATGCGAGGAGATGCGGGGGCGGAGGAAGCCACTACGGAGAGCTCCAGTTCGAGAGATGCGAGAGCCGGAAATCTAGCGGGAGTCGGGGGGGATGCGGGAACTCGGGAACCAGCGATGCGGGGGGGCGGCACGCGCGCAGCGCGTGGCCGCGAGACGGCGATCCGGGATGCGCGGATGCGGGAAACCGCGCTGATACGGGACCGGCCGAGCGCGGGCCGCCTTTGGCGCCGCGCTCGGCCCCGTCCCGCACCAGGTGTCTCCCGTATCCCGCATCTCGTATCGCGGTCTCCCGCCGCAGGCGGACACCCCGCATCGCTGGTTCCCGTGACCCCGCATCCGCGCCGTGCGACCGATCACTCGACCCTCCATCCCACCGCCGCTACTATCCGAGGGTCGCCTCACGGAGCAGCCCATGAAGTGCCCGAAATGCTCGTCGAACATGGAGAGGGTGCGGACGCCGGAAGCGACGGTGGACCGCTGCACGTTCTGCCGCGGGATGTGGTTCGATCTGCTCGAGTACCAGGATATCGCGCCGAAGTCGGCGAAGGCGCTCGACATCGGGAGCTCGGGGGTCGGGCGGAAGTACGACAAGTACGAGCCGGTGGTCTGCCCCAACGACGGGCAGCGGATGACGCGCATGACCGCGCTCGGCCAGCCGCACATCCACTACGACCAGTGCCCCACGTGCAGCGGGGTGTTCTTCGACGCGGGTGAGTTCCGCGACTTCAAGACGACGTCGATCGCCGACGTCTTCCGCGATCTCTTCGGCCGCGAGAAGTGATGCCGTACCGCCGGCTCGCCGCGGTCGCGGTCGTGCTCTTCCTCCTGCTCGGCGCCACGATGATGGCGGTGCAGCGGCAGACCGCCGCGCTCAAGGCGACGCTCGGTCCGCACGAGCGGACGACGATCACACAGTCGGTCGTCGTCGAGCGGATGCGCGCCGTCGCGCGGCTCGTCACGAGCCAGACGATGGTGCGCGACGTCGTCACCTACGAGAACACCTGGTACGGCTCGACGAAGCGCTCGATCGTCGTCGTCACGGGACGGATCGACGCGGGGGTGAACCTGGAGCGCGGCACCGACGTCAGCATCGACGACGCGACGAAGACCATCGCGCTCACCCTGCCGAAGGCGGAGATCCTCTCGGTGGACGTCACCGACATGAAGACCTACGACGAGCGCGGGGGACTGTGGAATCCGTTCACCCCGCGCGACCGCGACGCGATCATCCGCCTCGCCCGCAACCAGCTCGGCCGCGCCGCCTACGAGATGAAGATCCTCGAGCACGCCGAGCAGAGCGCGTCGACGCTGCTGGCGAGCCTGTTCCGCGCCGACGGCTACACGACGACGATCAGCTTCGCGCCGAGGCTCGATAGCGCGCCGGCGCGTTAGGCAGCAAGGTGGATGCGGGTGCCATTCGAACCAGCGATGCGAGGGGGCGGCTGGCGCCGCGATACAGCGATGCGGGATGCGAAGCTTCCCGCATCCCGCATCTCGCATCGCGGTCTCCCGCCGCAGGCGGACACCCCGCATCGCTGGCTCGACGGCACCCGCATCACGCCGTCACCGCCGCGAGCTCGCCCGTCGCGAGCATCCGCCGCAGCTCGGTGATCCGCTCCTCGACCAGCTCGGCGAGCTCGCGCATCGTCGCGCCGTCGAAGACGAGCTTCACCCCGGCGCTGCGGTACATCTCGGGCAGCGGAACGGTGCCGCCTAACGCAAG
>DATAIN010000048.1:0-8455 GCA_036262635.1 Gemmatimonadaceae bacterium
TGCGACGCTCGAGAAGCTGCGCAGCGACTCGACGCGAAATCCGCACGTGCTCTATGCGCTCGCCGAGCTCGACGCGCGCGGAGGGGACAGCGCGTCGACGCGATACGTCCAGCGACTGCACGACGTGCTCGACGTCGCGCCCGCGAACCTCGTCGTGCGGCTCGCGCTCACCCGCGCCTTCGTGCGACGCGGCGATGCGGACAGCGCGGTGCGTCAGCTCGAGGAGATCCGCCGCACGCCGCCTGAGCCGCCGAAGGAGGGACGCGCGTTTCTCGACAGCGCCATCCAGGAGCTGCGCGCAGGACGGATGGCCGAGGCGCGTGGGCCGCTCGAGCGCTTCGCGGGAATCCTCGAGGTCACGGCACCGTATCAGGCGTCGATGGACGAGGTACGCTGGAGCGAGGGGCCCATCCCGGGGCGGCCGGTGCTGGCCTTCGCGCCGAAGACCTTCACCTCGCTCCACGGCGTGCGCGACCGCGCGACGGTGGAGCTCGCGCGCTTCGTCGATGCGACGCCCGAGTCCGGCCTCCCCTCCGTGACTGGCACCACGCCGAGCGCGCTCGCGGTGGGGGACGTCAACGGCGACGGCACCGACGACATCTTCGTCGCCGCCGGGGCGAAGTCGACGCTCTACCGCGTGCAGACGGGGTTCGTTCGCTCGGACAGCGCGCGCGCGAAGATCGCGCTCGCGACCGGCGCGACCTTCGCCACCTTCGCCGATTACGACAACGACGGCTGGCTGGACCTGTTCGCGATCGGCGGCGAGGGACGCGGCCACCTGTTCCGCAATGGCGGCGATGGGTCGTTCAGCGAGACGACCGCAAAGGCCGGCGTCGCCGACGTGCGCGGCGCGACGAAGGCGATCTTCGCCGACCTCGATCACGACGGGGATCTCGATCTCCTGCTGATCGGGGGAAGCCAGCGTGTCGTGTACCGCAACAACCTCGATGGCACCTTCACCGAGTCGGCCGCGGCGCTCGGGCTCGCCGGCGGCCGCGATCGCGACGCGGCGTTCGGCGACTTCGACGGCGATGGCCGGCTCGATCTCGTGTTCGCGAGCGACAGCGGAGTGACCCTGCATCATAACGGCGGCGCCGAGCGGTTCAGCGACGCGACCGCATCGAGCGGGCTCGCGAGCAGAGGTGTCGTCGCCGTCGCCGCGGCGGACTACGACAACGACGGGTTCCTCGATGTCTTCGCGGCGGGTCCGAGCGGTGCCACGCTCTGGCGGAATCGCGGCGACGGCACCTTCGCGCCCGACCAGCGCTCGGCGGCGGTGCTCAGCGCGCTGCGTGCGGCGGGCGCGCTTGCGGTCGCGTTCACCGACTACGACAACGACGGCTGGCTGGACATCGTCGCCGGCGCGCCGGGCACGATGGTGGTACTGCGCAACGACCGAACGGGGAAGTTTCTGGACCGCTCGTCGATCCTGCCGCAGGCGATCCGCACGGCGGGCGCATCCGCGATCATCGCGTCCGACGCCGACGACGATGGGGACGAGGATCTCTGGCTCACCGACGCGGCGGGCGCGCCGCGGCTGCTGCGAAACGACGGCGGGAACGACAACCTCGCGGTGAACGTCGAGCTGAAGGGGCTCCGCACCGGGAGCGGAAAGAACAACGCGTTCGGGATCGGCGCGCGGCTCGAGCTGCGCGCGGGCGAGATCTACCAGACCCGCGTGGCAACGGGGCGCGTGACGCACTTCGGACTCGGGCCGCACCTCAAGGCGGACGTCCTGCGCATCGAGTGGCCGAACGGCGTCCCGCAGACGATCCACTTCCCCGGCTCCGATCAGGACGTCGTCGAGCGGGAGATGCTGAAGGGGTCGTGCGGCTTCGTCTACACCTGGGACGGCACGCGCTTCCGCTTCGTGACCGACGCGATGTGGCGCAGCGCGTTAGGCATGCCGCTCGGCCTGATGGGCAGCACGAGCGCCTTCGCGCCGGCTGGAGCCTCGCAGGAGTACGTGCGCATCCCCGGCGAGGCGCTGAAGCCGCGCGACGGCCGCTACGTCCTGCAATTCACCGAGGA
This sequence comes from Gemmatimonadaceae bacterium, assembly GCA_036262635.1. Lineage (GTDB taxonomy): Bacteria > Gemmatimonadota > Gemmatimonadetes > Gemmatimonadales > Gemmatimonadaceae > JABFXC01. The sequence continues at coordinate 2,032 of DATAIN010000048.1, forward strand.
GCTCTGGGAGACCGCGTACGCCGATGAGGTGAAGCTCCTCGCCGTCGATCACCCCGATTCGCTGGACGTCTTCGTCGACGAGCGCTTCGTGCCACCAGGGCCGCTGAAGCTGGAGCTCTTCCAGGTCGGCCGGCGGTGGGCGCCGCTCAGCGCGACCGACGAACGCGGGGACGACGTCCTCCCCGCCCTCCTGAAGGCGGACGACGTCCATGTCTCGAACCTGGTCCCGACGCAGTATCAGGGAGTGGTCGAGCCGCACGACCTCGTCCTCGACCTCGGCCCCGACGCCGGTGCGCCGAACAGCTTCCTCTTCCTCCGCGGCTGGATCTATCCGACCGACGCGAGCATCAACGTCGCGCTCGGGCAGCAGTCGGCGCTGAAGGTGAGCGCGCCCTCGCTCGAGGTGCGCGACGCGAATGGCAAGTGGCGCACGGTGATCCCGAGCATCGGCTTCCCCTCGGGGAAGGACAAGACGATGGTGATCGGCCTCGCGGGGAAGTTTCCGACCGCCGATCATCGCGTCCGCCTGCGCACGAACATGCAGATCTACTGGGATCAGGCGTTCGTCTCGCGCGTGATCGTGGGCAACCAGGCGAAGGTCACCTCGCTCGCGCCGGTCTCGGCCGACCTCCACGGGCGTGGATTCTCGCGGATGTATCGGAAGGGAGGCCGGTACGGCCCGTACTGGTTCGCCTACGACGACGTGTCGAAGGAGAACCCGTGGCGGCCGATCCGCGGCGCGTTCACGCGATTCGGCGACGTGCTCCCCCTCCTCGGCGCCGCCGACGATCGCTACGTGATCATGGCGCCCGGCGACGAGGCGACCATCGAGTTCGACGCCTCGTCCGCGGCATCGCTGCCCGCGGGGTGGCGGCGCGACTTCCTGCTCTACACCGACGGCTGGATCAAGGATTCCGACCTCAACACCGCGCACGGAACGACCGTCGAGCCCCTCCCCTTCCACGCGGTGAAGGCGTATCCGTACGCGCCCGGGGACGCCTATCCCGCGGACGCCGAGCACCAGCGCTATCGAAAGGAGTACAACACCCGGATCGTGGGGGGCGGGGCATCGCCTCGCTGAGCGCCGAAGGCTATACTTTCCCGGTGCCGCATCGCCCCCGTCCCCCCGTCCGGCGCGCGATCATCGCCGTCCCCTTCATCGCCGCGATTCTCCTGGCCATGCGGCTCAATGGCGGGGCGAGCCGCGCCACCGCGGATGCCGCGCATCCGGGGTTCGTCCTCCGCGACGAGACGCGCGCCGCGGGGATCGACTTCGTCCACCAGCGGCCGAGCTTCGACCCGAAGATCGCCAACGTCGAGCCGCACGTCGCCGCGCTGGGCGCGGCAGTCTCCGTGACGGATTTCGACGGCGACGGCTGGCCGGATCTCTACTTCACCGACAGCCGCTTCGGCGGACCGAACGCCCTTTATCGGAATCGCGGCGACGGCACCTTCGAGGACGTCGCGCCGGAAGCCGGGCTCGCCGATCTCAATCGCCCCGGCGAGGGCGTGTCGATGGGCGCCGTCTGGGGCGACATCGACAACGATGGGCGCGAAGACGTCCTCGTGTATCGCTACGGGAACCTCGCGCTCTTCCGCAACATCGACGGCCGGCGCTTCGAAGAGATCACCGACCGCGCGGGGCTGCGCCGCTGGGTGAACAGCAATGGCGCGATCTGGCTCGACTACGATCGCGACGGGCTGCTCGACCTCTACGTGACCGCGTACTTCCGCGGCGACGTCGACCTCTGGCACCTGGGGACGACGCGGATCATGCACAACAGCTTCGAGTTCGCGACGAACGGCGGGAAGAACCTGCTCTTCCACAACCTCGGCGGCGGGAAGTTCGAGGACGTCACCGACCGGATGGGTGTCGGCAGCACGCGATGGACCCTCGCCGCGGCATCGGCGGACTTCAACGGCGACGGCTGGCCGGACATCTATCTCGCGAACGACTACGGGCCGGAGGAGCTCTACCTCAACGAGGGCGGGCACCGTTTCGTGCTCACCACCGCGGGCCTGGAGAGCGAGTCGAAGAGCGGGATGGCCGTCGCGTTAGGCGACGCCTTCAACCGTGGCCGCCTCGACGCCTTCGTCACGAACATCTCCGAACGCGGCTACATCTTCCAGAACAACAACCTGCGCGTGAACGAGATGCGGAGCGCCAACCGCTTCCGCAATGTCGCCGAGGGGGCGCTCGCCGACGCGGGGTGGGCATGGGGGGCGCAGTTCGGGGACCTGAACAACGACGGCTCCAACGAGCTGTTCGTCGCGAACGGGTTCATCTCCGCCGACCGCGACAGGAACTACTGGTACGCGATGTCGAAGATCGCCGGCGCGAACAACCGTCTCTTCGAGGACGCCGCGAGCTGGCCGGCCTTCGGCAACGCGAGCCTCTCCGGCTACGAGCGGTCGCGCGTCTACCTCAATCGCGGCGTCGCGGGCTGGGTTGACGTCGCCGAGAAGGTGGGGGCGACGGATCTGTACGACGGCCGCGCGGTGGCGCTCGCCGACCTCTCGAATCGCGGCGCGGTGGACGTGATCGTCGCGAACCAGAACCAGCCCGCGACGCTCTATCGCGACTACCCCGACAGCGCGAATCACTGGATCGCCTTCATCCTCGTCGGCACCCGCAGCAATCGCAGCGCGATCGGCGCCGAGGTCCAGATCGAGGCGAGCGGTCTGGTACAGCGGCGTATCGTGGACGGCGGATCCGGGTTCGCGAGCCAGAACGACCGGCGGCTGCACTTCGGGCTCGGCGCGCGCGAGTGGGTGGACCGCGTCGTCATCCGCTGGCCCTCGGGGACGCAGCAGGTGCTGCAGCGGCCGCCGATCGATCGCTTCGTCACCGTCACCGAGCCAGAGCGTTAGGCAGTGAGCGACGTCGCCCGGACCGCGCCGGCCGCTCCTTCCGTGCTCCTCCGGGTGTGGGAGCGTGGGCGCCGGGTGGACCCGCGCTACCTGATCGCGTTTCTCATCACGCTCGTCCTGCTCGCCGCGCAGCTCCGCTACCACATGGTCGGGGGCTACTCGCGGCTCGCGCTCGCGCTCGGAGTCTGCGTCGCGACCGAGGCGCTGCTCTCCTGGTTCGACCGCGGTCACGTCGTCAATCTGCTCAGCGCCTACATCAGCGGGATCAGTCTGACGCTGCTCACCAAGCCGCAGGGGGGCGCGCTCTGGCCCTTCGTCATCGGCGGCTTCCTCGCGATCTCGTCGAAGTACGTCCTCCGCTATCGCGACAACCATCTCTGGAACCCGACCAACTTCGCGATCTGCGCGCTGCTCCTCGCCGCGCCGGACCGCGTGTCGGTGCTGAGCCACCAGTTCGGCAACGAGTTCGCGACCAACGTCGTGATCTGGATCTTCGGACTGATCATCGCGGCTCGCGTCGGCGTCCTCCACATCACGCTCGCCTACATCGCGAGCTTTCTGATCCTGAACGGGCTGCGCGCCGCGGCGCTCGGCCAGCCGCTGCTCCCGGAGCTCGCGCCGCTGACCGGGCCGATGTACCAGCTCTTCATCTTCTTCATGATCACGGATCCGCGAACGATCGTGCGGGGACGCGGACGGCAGATCGGGGTCGTCGTGCTCGTTGCGCTCGCCGAGGCTCTGATCCGCCTCGCCTCGGACCGCGGCTGGCCGCTGCCGACCGCGTTCAACGCCGCGCCGCCCCTCATCGCGCTCGCCCTCGTCGGCCCGATCGCGAAGTGGGTCGATCTCCGCACGCGTCCACTCTCTCCCGCCAGGTGATCGCATGACGACGTACGGGCAGCCGCGATGGTTCTGGGCGGGGGTCGTCGCGGTGACGCTGGGGGTGATCCTCCATCTCCCGATGTACCTCGACGCGCGTGAGATGGGCTACCGGCTCGCCGGGATGCCGCTCGACATGCCGATGCTCGTCGGGATGGTGCTCATCGTCGGCGGACTGGTGGTGTCGGTGATGGGACTGATCCCGCGGCAACGCACGACGCCCCGGGGAGACGACACGCAGATCAGGGTGCGCGCCCTCGACGAGGTACCGATCCGCGCATCGCACGTGGCGCTGATGCTCGTCATGGCCGCCGCGGTGACGATCGACGTCATGAAGCCGGCAACGCTGTCGTTCGTGCTGCCGGGGATGACGCAGGAGTACGGGCTGCGCTCGCCGCTGCATCCGCTCGGACGGATTCCCGCCGCGCTCCTTCCGCTCGCGGGGATCACGGGCACCGTGCTCGGCTCCTTCCTCTGGGGCTGGATGGGCGACCGCCTCGGCCGGCGGCCCTCGATCCTCATCGCGGCGATGACCTTCATCGCGACGAGCATCTGCGGGTCGATGCCCTCCTTCGCGCTGAACATGGTGATGTGCTTCATCATGGGGCTCGGCGTCGGCGGGATGCTGCCGATCATGTTCACGATCATGGCGGAGACGATCCCCGCCAGGCACCGCGGCTGGCTGCTCGTGCTGATCGGCGGCGACGTCGCGGGGGCGTACATCATCACGAGCTGGCTCGCCGCCGCGCTCGTGCCGACGATGAGCTGGCGCATCCTCTGGCTCATCGGGCTGCCGACCGGCGTGCTGCTCATCCTCCTCAATCGCTGGATCCCCGAGTCGCCGCGCTTCCTGCTCATGCACGGCCGCGCGCAGGAAGCGGAGTCGATCATGCGACGCTACGGCGCGACGATCGTGCACGAGCCGGCGCCGGCGGCACCGCACGCGGTCGCCGTGTCACAGCCGATGCGCCTGCTCCACCCGCCATTCCTCGGCGCGACGATCGTCGTCGTGCTGCTCGGGTTGGGGATCGGTCTCGTGTCCTTCGGCTTCCAGCTCTGGATCCCGTCGAACCTGCAGAAGCTCGGCTTCACCCAGGCCGACGCGAGCAGGATGCTGCGGAACTCGGCGATCATCGGCTTTCCCTTCAACTTCGCGGTCGCCTGGATGTACGGCTTCTGGAGCAGCAGGAAGACGCTGATCCTCCTCGCCGGGCTCACCGCGCTCTCGCTGCTCGGCTTCGTGCTCGTCGGCGACTCGGTCGCGACGAATCGCGACCTGCTCTACGCGCTGCTCGTGATGCCGATCTGGGGAATCAGCTCGGTCGTCGCCGTGCTCTCGGCGTACAGCGCGGAGATCTTCCCGACGGCGCTGCGCTCGCGGGGGACGGGACTCGCCGCGGGATTCAGCAAGGCGGGCGGGGTGGTGATCATAACGCTCGTCGCGATCGCGCTCGCGCCGCCGTCCATCGCGGGGACCGCGCTGATCGGCGCGATCCCGATGGCGCTCGCGGCGGTCGCGGTCGCGCTGTTCGGCACCGAGACGCACAAGCGCCGTCTCGAGGACATCACCGCGGAGCAGTTGAGCGAGTCGCCGGTTCGCGCCGCGAGCTGATCTTGCTCGGCAACAGCAGCCCATGTTTCTGTGCCGTCGAGGCTCCGCTCAGACCGAGTAGCCCTTCTTCAGCAGGAACTGGCCGGCCTTGGCGTAGTAGCCTTCCTCGGGGAGCTCCCAGCCGAGGGTGTCAGCGAGGCGGTCGTAGACGTTGAATAGGAAGGCGACGTAGAAGGCGTCGCGAATCGCCTCGCGCGTCACGCCGGCGTCGAGGACGTGCCGCACGTCGGCGGCGCTGATCTCGTCAGGCCGCAGGGTGAAGACTTCCAGCAGGCCGAGCATCGCGCGAAGCTTCTCGTCGATGGGCGCCGTCCGGTAGTCGTCCAGGACCGGCTTCATCGTGCCCCTTCCCAGCGCCGCCTCCGCGACCGCGGAGTGCGAGCAGGTTCAGAAGACGCACTGGTTCAATCGCGAGACGAACGCGGCGAAGGTCTCGCGCTCGCCGACCGTCCACTCCGACGGCCCGCGCATCACCTGCTGGGTGAGGTCGGTCCAGGGGCGCCCGAAGAACTCCTTGCGGTACATCAGCGTCCGCACGACGCCCGGCGCGTGGCCCATCACCAGCCGCATGACGCCGAGCATCGCCCGATCGCGCAGCTTGTGGCCCGCGTGCACCCTCTTAAGCCTCATGCCTCCTCCAGCGCACGGAGTCCGGCCATCAACCGCTTCCGCGCCGCGCCGAGCGCCGCGCTCACCACGATCTCGAACATCGGATCGTCGCCGTGCTGCGCCTGCAGCCGCGCGACGTCCTCGTCCGTGACCTTGTAGGCATGCCGATGGATCTTCTCGACGAGCCCCTGCAGATCCTGCGGCACCCCGCTCCCTTCCGCGGCCGCGCGGCGCACGCTCGCCTCGCTGAACCCGGGACCATTGAAGACGCTCCGGAAGACGCGGTCGCGCAGCTCGGCGTGGGGGTCGGTCGACATTCGCCGAATGTGGGGATGGGAGATTGGGTTCGCAAGAACCTATGCCAAGAGACGAGAGAGCACGCGAAACCGCGATGGGAGGACGAGCTGTCCGGAGTGGATCCAGCGGTCGTACCGGCCGAGCGGATCACCGGAC
>DATAIN010000049.1:0-9413 GCA_036262635.1 Gemmatimonadaceae bacterium
GAACAAGTTCTCATCGGACTACCTTCTCGAGTACATCCTGCCGCTGCAGACGGTCGGGGTGATCCGTGAGGATCGCGCCCGCAAGCTGAAGGAGCTCGCCGTGCCCATGGGCGTCGTCGCGGCGATCGTCCCCACGACCAACCCGACCTCCACCGCGATCTACAAGGCGCTGATCTCGGTGAAGGCGCGCGACGCCTGCGTCATGTCCCCGCACCCGCGCGCGACCAACTGCGTCGTCGAATCGGTGCGCGTGATGGAGGAGGCTGCGCGCGCGGCCGGCGCGCCCCCCGGTCTCGTCGCCTGCATGACGACGCCGACACTCGAGGGGACGCACGCGCTGATGCGCCACGAGCTCACCGCGATCATCCTCGCCACCGGCGGGAAGGATCTCGTGCGCGCCGCCTACAGCGCGGGCAAGCCCGCATACGGCGTCGGACCCGGCAACGTTCCGGCGATCATCGAGCGCACGGCGCGCATCGACAAGGCCGTCGCCGACGTCGTCGACGGCAAGACCTTCGACGCCGGCGTGCTGTGCTCGAGCGAGCAGTCGGTCGTCTGCGACGCGCCGGTCGCGAAGCAGGTGAAGGAGGCCCTCCTTCGCGAGCGCGCGCACTGGTGCACGCCGGAGGAGAAGCGCGCGCTCGAGCGCACGATGATCCCGGCGGGCGGGAAGGGGATCAACCCCGACATCGTCGGCAAGCAGCCGCAGGAGATCGCGCGCCGCGCCGGCTTCACCATCGCCCCCGATGCGAAGCTGCTCGTAGTCGAGCTGAAGACCGTCGGCCGCGACGAGCTGCTCAGCCGCGAGAAGCTCTCGCCCGTGCTCGGCTTCTACGTCGAGGACGGGTGGGAGCGCTGCTGCGAGCGCGCGATCCAGCTGCTCCATCTCGGCGGCATCGGGCATTCGCTCGTCATCCACAGCCAGGACGATCGCGTGATCGACGCCTTCTTCCAAGAGAAGCCCGCCTTCCGGATCTCGGTGAACACGAACTCCGCTCTCGGCGCGGTTGGTTTCACGACCGGCTTCGCGCCGGCGATGACGCTTGGCCCCGGTGCGTGGGGTGGGAGCAGCACCTCCGACAACATCACGCCGCTCCACCTCATCAACATCAAGCGTCTCGGGGCCGAGATCCGCCGCTACGAGGATCCGTTGCGGCGGGGCGGCGCGCGCGGCGCCATCTCCGGACCCGTTTTGCCGGCGCCCTCGCGCGTCACGCCGCGCGCCGCGGACGCCGGGCTCCCCGGCAGCGAGGTGCAGCGCATCGTCGACGACTTTCTGCGCGACTTCCGCGGATCACGCCGATGACCGAGCAGGAGCTCGAGCGCCTCGCCGCTCTCGTCGCGGATGCGTTGCTGCGGCAGCGGCCGCGCGGGGGCAGGCCTGACGCACGGGTCGATCCGGCGGCGGGTCGCGCCGGCCAGTGGCTCCCGACGCCAGTGCGCCCCGAGCCCCCGACGCGCGGCGGCGATGCTCCGGTCTGGAGTGGCGCGGCGCAGCAGCTCGAGGCGATCGGCCGCACCGATCCGTCGCCCGCCGGCCGGCGCGCGACCACGGCCGAGATGACCAACCTCGCCCGCGCCGCCGCCGCGGGCCGCGGCTCGCCGCCTGACGTTGCGCCGGTCGGTCGCGTGCGCCACGCCGGATCGGCGCGGTCGCGCCGGCTCGACGTCGAGGTGCCGATCGGCGTCTCGAACCGGCACATCCACCTTTCGCCCGAGCACGCGCGTCAGCTCTTCGGTGGCGAGCCGACGGTGCTGCGCACCATCTCGCAGCCTGGCCAGTTCGCGGCGAAGGAGACGGTCGCCGTCGCCGGACCGCGCGGAAAGCTCGACGCGGTTCGCGTCGTCGGTCCGGCTCGCGGAGAGACGCAGCTCGAGATCTCGCTCGCCGACGCGCGAGCGCTTGGCATCGAGGTCTCGATCGCCGCGAGCGGCTCCCTCGACAAGTCCGCGGGGGGCGTCACCCTCACCGGCACTGCGGGGAGCGTGACGCTTTCGCGCGGGGTGATCGTCGCCGCGCGACACCTGCACCTCGCCGCGGACGACGCCGCACGCTGGGGGCTCGCCAGCGGCGACCGGCTCGACGTCCGCGTCGGGAGCGGGCCGCGGGCGACGACCTTTCACGACGTCCTCGTCCGCTCCGGCCCGACGCATGCGACGGAGCTGCACCTCGACGCCGACGAAGCGTTCGCCGCCGGCGTCAGGACCGGCGACCGGGCTCGAATCGTCGGCGCGGCCGCGCGCGGACCCGCGCGACGCCCGCTCGTGACGGAGCGCGACGTCGTCAGGATCGCCCGCGAAGGCGGCGCCATCCCCGCGCGAGCCATCCTCACCCCGAGCGCGCGCGACCGGGCCAGGGCATTGGGTCTCGCGGGTCCGGAGTGACGCGTGTCGACGCTGCATACGCTCGAGCTCCGCGTACGATATCCGGAGACCGATCAGATGGGTGTGGTGTATCACGCCAACTACCTCGTCTGGTGCGACATGGGTCGGACCGAGTACCTGCGCTCGCGGGGCGCGGATTACGCCGCGCTCGAGCGCTCGGGGACCCTCCTTGCCGTGGCCGACGCGTCCATCCGCTACCACGCCTCGGCGCGCTACGATGACATGGTGCGCGTCGAGACGACGTTGCGCGATGTGCGCTCGCGCATGATCACCTTCGATTACCTGATCACTCATGTCGAATCCGGCGCCCGTCTCGTCAGCGCGAGCACCACACTCGTCTCGATCGATCGGGCCGGCCGGCCCACGAAGCTCCCGGTCGAAACGCGCCAGCTCCTCGAGCGTGACCTTGCCTGAACCACTGAGGCGCGCGTTAGGCGCGGCGCTGGCGGCGCTGTCGCTGGGCGCCTGCGCGGGACGCGTGACACCCGCCGGGCCCCTCTCGGCGGGGGCGGTCTCGCAGTACGCGCGGGTGCTCGCGATCGCGGACGCCCGGCGTCCGGACAGCGTCGTGCTCTACGCGGCGATGCGCGATGGCGCACCCCCGGTGCGCGCCGCGGCCGCCCTCGCGATCGGTCAGGTCCACCTGCGCACCGCCGCGCCGGCGCTCCGGCCGCTGCTCCATGACGCGGACACCGCCGTCGCCGCGCGCGCCGCTTTCTCGCTTGGCCTCCTCCGCGACACGGCCTCGGTCGCGTCGCTCGACAGCGCGCTCGCCGCGGGTTCGATCGTCGGAGCGCAGGCTGCGTTCGCACTCGGCGAGATCGGTGAGCCCGCGCGAAACGTCATCGTCGCGCGCCTCGACGGGGCGGAGCCTGGCGTCCGCGCCGAGCTCCTGCTCGCCGCCGCGAAGCTGCGCCCCGTTCCCGCCGAGCGCGTGGTCGCCGCGCTCTCGAGCGATGATCCGTGCGTCCGCTGGGCCGCGGCCTACGCCCTCGCACGCCCTCGCGTCGCGGCCGGCGTGAGCGCGCTCATCGCGATGCTCGACGACGCACGGGTCACGACAGCCGACTCGAGGCAGCCGACCGCCGCGGGCAGATACGAATGCGCCCCGTCGGAGATCCGCGCGCAGATCGCGCGCGCCCTCGTCCGTCCCGCGACTGGTGACTCCCTGGCACCGCGCGCGATCGCGCGGCTCCGAGCGCTCGTGCGCGATCCTGCTCCGCACGTTCGCGTCAACGCGCTTCGCGCGTTCGCTACCTTCGGCGACTCCAGCGCGCCCCCGCTCGTCACCGCGGCGCGAGACACCGACGCGAACGTGCGCATCGCCGCCGCACAGGCGCTCTCCGGTCGCAGGCTGGCGGACGACCTCTGGGCCGCGCTCTGGCGGACCGACACGAGTCTCATGTATCGCCGCAGCCTCCTCGAATCGGCGACTCGCGCCGGTAGCACGCTGCCCGCACACGCGGAATGGCGCGCCGCCGCGGATTGGCGGATGCGCGCCGCGCTCGCTGATGCCGCCGCGCTCGCGCCTTCGCCCGCGCGGGGGACGGAGCTGGCGACCCCGCTGCTGGCCGATCGCGATCCGCGCGTTCGCCAGTCCGCGGTCGGGGCGGTGACGGCCTTTCTCGACTCGACGGGCGGAGCTCAGCGCCGTGCGACGGTGCTCGGGGCGCTCACCGATCCGGATTTCTTCGTTCGCGCGACTGCGCTCCTCGCGCTCGCCGACAGTGCTCGGGCCAGCGAGGTTCCGGCAGTGCTCGCGAGCTACCGGCTGGCCGCACGGGATTCCGGCAACGACGCGCGCATCGCCGCGATTCGCTACGTCGCATCCGCGTGGAAGCGCGACAGCGCCGCGTTCCCGGACTCCGTGCGCCGCGCGGTGAGCGCGCTGGAGTCACCCGACGATCCACTGGTGCGCGCCGAGGCTCGCGGCGTCCCGATGCTCGCCGCGTGGCCGGGTACCGAAGGCACGGCGCGCGATCGAGGCTGGTACGAGAGCGTCGTCCGGGACTATGTGGCACCCACGCTCGCCGGCGCGCCGTGGCACGCGCGCATCGAGAGCGCGCGCGGTGTCGTGACGCTCGAGCTCCTCGGGGTCGATGCTCCGCAGACCGTCGAGAACTTCGTGCGCCTCGCCCGATCGGGATTCTACCGGAACGTCCGCTTTCACCGCGTCGTGCCCAACTTCGTCGCGCAGGACGGCGACCCGCGCGGCGACGGCAACGGCGGGCCGGGTTACGCGATCCGTGACGAGCTCAATCTCCAGCGCTACGTTCGCGGCGCGGTCGGGATGGCGCTCTCGGGCCCGGACACTGGAGGGAGCCAGTATTTCCTCACGCTCTCCCCGCAGCCGCACCTCGACGCGCGCTACACGATCTTCGCGCGCGTCGTCGACGGATTCGACGCGATGGATCGCCTGGTGCAGGGCGACGCGATCTCCAACATCGTGATCGGCCGCTGATGCGCGCGCTCGCGAGTCTGCTGTCGCTTTCGCTGCTGGCCGCGGCGTGCGTTCCGAAGGCGCCGCCCCTGGTTGGCGCTCCCGCGCCGGCGGTCGTGCCGAGACTCGATCTACCGCCCGGCCATTCACGCTACGTCTTCGACTGGAAGTACGAGGATCCCGACATCCGTGGCCAGGGCGACGGCGCGATTCGCGCCGCGGCGCCGGACAGCGCCCGGCTCGATCTCTTCATCGCCGGTGGTCTCGGCGGCGCAACGGCAATCCTCATCGGCGACGAGCTGCGCGCGCCCGGTCCCGACGCCGTCAAACGCATGGTTCCCCCGGCGCCGCTGCTCTGGGCAGCGCTCGGTCGGCTCGCAGTTCCACCCGCGGCCGATACCGTCGCTCGCCGGGACGGAGACACCCTCCGCGTCGACATCGGCCGCGGCTCGGTGTGGCGCGTCACCATCGCAGGGGGTGCGCTGCGCCGCCTCGAGCGGATCGACGATGGACGGATCGTGCAGAGCGTCCGTCGCGCGGATGACCGACACGTGCGATATTACGATGCGGCCGCGCGCCGCTCGCTCGAGTTCACCATCACGAGCGTCGACCACGACGTGGGATTCGATGCTTCGATCTGGTCGTTCTAGCTTCGTCAGCCTCCTTCTCGTCGCCGCGCTCGCGGGCTGCTGGCCCTACGGATTCGCCGGCGGCGGGCTCCCCGCGCATGTGCGAACGGTCGCCGTCCTCCCCTTCGAGAACGAGACGCCGCAGGCGGAGCTGCAGAACGAGGTGTGGCAGGCGTTGCGCGGCGAGCTCCGATCGCGCCTTGGCCTGCGTGACGCGCCCGAGGCGCGGGCCGACGCCGTCGTGCGCGGAACGCTTCTTCGCTACGACACCGGCATTCCGATCGCGTACACGGCGAGCTCCGGGCAGGTCGCGTCCGCGCGGCGCAAGCTCCAGATCGTGCTCGATATCGAGATCGTCGATCAGAAGACCGGCAAGGCGCTCTGGCAGCGCAAGGGCCTCACCGCCGAGGGCGAGTACGACGAAGGTCCCGGCGAGGCAGCGGGTCGTCGCGAGGCGCTGCGTCGGCTGGTGAACGACGTCATCGAGGGCGCGCAGTCGCAATGGTGACGCGGGTCCGTGGCCGCGCCGGCAAGTCGTCGCTCGGCTGCCTGTTCACGATCCTCCTCGTCGTCGTCGTCGCCTACTTCGGGATCAACATCGGCGAGGTTTACCTGCGCTACTATCGCTTCCGGGATTCGGTGCAGCAGGCCGCGCGCTTCGCGCCTCGGCTCACCGACGACGACATCCGCGCTCGCCTCCGCGATGCGGCCGACTCGCTCGGGCTCCCCGAGAGCGCGCACGACGTGAAGGTGCGGCGCCGCGAGCATCACATCACGATCACGAGCGAGTACACCGAGCGTGTCGAGCTTCCGGGATACGTCCGGGAGATCCGCTTCGCACCGCGCGGGGAGACCACGTTCTGAGCGGCTTCGATCCGGCGCGAAAGGTTCACGATTGGGCCGGCGCCCGCGCCTGGCGTGAACGGCAGCGAGGGCGCGTGGTCTTCACGAACGGGGTGTTCGACCTCCTGCATCCGGGACACGTCGACGTCCTGCGCGGTGCGCGCGAGCGCGGCGATGCGCTCGTCGTCGGACTGAACAGCGATGCCAGCGTGCGCCGCCTCAAGGGCCCCGCGCGGCCGGTGCGCACGGAAGCCGACCGCGCGTACGTGCTCGCCTCCCTCGAAGCCGTCGACGCCGTGACGGTGTTCGACGAGGACACCCCGCTCGAATTGGTGAAAGTCCTTCGTCCCGATGTGATCGTGAAGGGTGGTGATTATTCACCGGACACCGTTGTCGGCGCCGCCGAGGTCCGGTCCTGGGGCGGGGAATGTGTCATCATCCCGCTCACCCCCGGTCACTCGACGACCGCGATCATCCAGAAGCTCCGTTCGAATCGACATGCCTGACGTTCCCCGCCGCGATCGCGCGCTCGACGCGATGCGTCCCGTGTCCCTCGTCCGTTCCGCCGCACCCTACGCCGAGGGCTCGTGCCTCGTCTCCTTCGGATCGACGCGGGTGCTGTGCACGGCGAGCGTGGAGGACGGTGTTCCTTCTTGGCGACGTGGAAAGGGCGAGGGCTGGCTGACCGCCGAATACGCGATGCTCCCGCGCGCGACGCATACGCGCACCTCGCGCGAGCGTGAGCGCCTCGGCGGTCGCACGCAGGAGATCCAGCGACTCATCGGACGCAGCGTCCGCGCGATGCTCGATGACTTTCGCTTCGGCGAGTTCACCCTGAAGATCGACTGCGACGTGCTGCAGGCCGACGGCGGCACGCGCACGGCGTCGATCACCGGTGCGTGCGTCGCCGTGGTCGACGCGTTCGACTGGATGGTGCGCACCGGACGCGTCGCGGCGACGCCTGTGCGCCGCCACGTGGCCGCGGTCAGCGTCGGCATCGTCGGCGGGGAGCCACGCCTCGATCTCGAGTACGCCGAGGACGTCGTCGCCGAAGTCGACATGAACGTCGTGATGAGCGGCGAGGGACGCTTCGTCGAGGTGCAGGGAACCGGCGAGCACGGGCTGTTCGATCGCGCCGCCCTCGACCGCCTGCTCGACCTCGCCGCCGCCGGAGCGCGCACGCTCGACGCCGCGCAACGCGCCTCGCTCGGCCGCTGAGTGCTCGGTTCGGCGCATCGGCTGCTCGTCGCGACGCGCAACGCGGGGAAGCGCGCCGAGCTGGTGGCGCTCCTCGCGCCGTTAGGCGCGAGCATTCTCTCGCTCGACATGGCGGGGATCGCCGAGTCGCCCGACGAGGACGCGATCGAGGCGCATTCGACGTTCGAGGAGAATGCGCTCGCGAAGGCGCGGCACTTCCACGGGTTGAGCGGACTGCCGACCATCGCCGACGATTCGGGGCTCGCGGTGGATGCGCTCGGTGGCGCGCCCGGGGTGCGCAGCCGGCGATGGAGCGGGCGGTCGGACCTCCAGGGGGCGGCGCTCGACGCGGCGAACAACGCGCTGCTCGTGCGATCGCTGCGCGGCATCGAGGATCGCGGCGCACGGTTCGTCTGCGCCGTCGCCTTCGTCGATGGGAGGCGCGAGCTCGTGCGCCGCGGCGAGACTGTCGGACGGATCGTCGACGAGCCACGCGGCACGATGGGATTCGGCTACGATCCGCACTTCTTCTCGCTCGAGCTGCAGCGCACGTTCGGCGAAGCCTCGCGCGACGAGAAGGCGCAGGTGAGTCATCGCGGGCGTGCGCTGCGCGCGCTGCGCTCCGCGTTGCTGGGCGCGGAAGATGCTGTCGGGCGTTGACCGGGGTCATGTGCCCGGTTAGAATTCTGTGCTCAGCGGGGCGTAGCGTAGCCTGGTATCGCGCCTGCTTTGGGAGCAGGAGGTCCCCGGTTCAAATCCGGGCGCCCCGACCTGGCAGGTGGCCGGCGACAGCGGAGGCCCACCCGCCGCGCGTGAAGCGCCAGTAGCTCAGTTGGATAGAGCAACAGCCTTCTAAGCTGTGGGTCGGGGGTTCGATTCCCTCCTGGCGCGCCAGTGTGCTCGACGAGTCGGTGGTGCAGGGTGGGAGGAAGAGGAAGTTCGTGATTGCATGCGCCGTTAGCTCAATTGGCAGAGCAAGTGACTCTTAATCACTAGGTTGTAGGTTCGATTCCTACACGGCGCATTCGACGCGGCCCGCCAGGTGCGGGCCGCGTTTTTTTGTGCTGCGGTCGGGGATTTTCCGGCTGGTGCGGGAACCCCGCGGGAGGGATCGTGTATTCAGCGCTCCCGGTTCGTCGCGCGTTTGGAAGCGTTGCGGCGGAGGGAGTGGCGTTGATTCGGCGCGTACGGTTTCGCACCGGTTAGGTGGGCGATACGCGACTGGAGTGAGGTGCCACTTGCGGGAGATCTGATTGCTGTTTATGATTTAAGGCTGCCTCTGAAGTTTTTGAGGCGCTGGGTTTGCGGCGGGTTTTCAGCTGGTCGAGATCGCCTTGCGGACTTGACGCTGAGTCGCTGCCCGGTTAGGATGAAAGGCTGTCGCAAATGCGACGCGAACGCTGATTGAAAATCGATGTTGGGAGATCGGATGTGCGAGGCGGACTCGCTGATCCTCGGGTCGACAGGGCCCGAGGGGAGAGTTCAAACCTGATCATTCGAAAGTGATTCGGACGCGCTGTCATATGCGACAGCGTGTGACAGCGGTTCGAGTAGAGCTGAATCAACTCATTGGAGAGTTTGATCCTGGCTCAGGACGAACGCTGGCGGCGTGCTTAACACATGCAAGTCAAGGGGGCGGCGCAAGCCGCAACCGGCGAACGGGTGCGTAACACGTGAGCGACTTTCCGTTTCCTGGGGGATAGCCGGCCCAACGGCCGGGTAATACCGCATACGCTCGGTGAGGGGCATTCCTTATCGAGGAAACTTCCGGGGGGGAACGAGGGGCTCGCGGCCTATCAGCTAGTTGGCGGGGTAACGGCCCACCAAGGCGACGACGGGTAGCTGGTCTGAGAGGATGGCCAGCCACATTGGGACTGAGAGACGGCCCAGACTCCTACGGGAGGCAGCAGTGGGGAATC
>DATAIN010000050.1:0-6120 GCA_036262635.1 Gemmatimonadaceae bacterium
TCGGCGATCAGGAACGCCGCGTCAGGCAGCGCCAGCTCCGCCGCCTGCTGCTCGACCCCGTAGGCGTGCGCGACGTACGCCGCCGCGTTCTCGGGGGTGTTCTCGGCAGCGAAGGCGTCGAGAAACGTCTTCCTGCCTAACGCTGCGAGCATCGCCGCGTCGCCGGGGATCCCGCGGCGGATCGTGCACGATGCCGCCTCCGTCCGCGCGCCACCGGCGCTCACGGCTGCCTCGTCGGTGCGACCGCCCGCGTGTCCTCGCGCCCCAGCGCCAGCTCCTCGCGTGTCACCGGGCGGAGGATCACGTCGAAGGCGAGCCAGAGCACCTTGGTCAGCGGATAGCACCCGATCGCCACGACGAGCGCGAACACCACGCCGCCCCACGTCAGCAGCGTCCACGGAACGTCAGGCGCGGTCGCGACCCCGATCACCACCATGATCGCCGTCAGGATCAGCTCCACCGCGACGAGGTTCACGAGATACGCGCCGAGGAAGTAGTCGCTCTCTCCACGATCCAGCACGAGCCCGCAGCTGGGGCAACTTCGGTTAAGGCGGAACCAGCCGTCGAGTATCCCGCGCGCGCCGCAGTTGGGGCAGCGCAGTCGGAGACCGCGCCCCAGGATGCGCATCGCGCGGGCGGTGGAGAGCTCGTGGGCAGCGGAGGCGCGCGGAGAGACGCTCGGCATCATCCGGAAGCTACAGGCCCACGCCGGGCCGCACCACCGAGATCTCCGCCACCGCATCGTGCAGCGATTTCAGCTGCCGCGCGAGCCGTTCGACGCGTGCTCGTACCACCGGTGCAACGGCCGTCGCGAAGAGCGTGATCGATCCCGGCACCGGGAACTCTGCCGGGCGCCGGCTCTCGCGCACCGCGTCCGCGAGATCGTCGAGCACCGCGGTGGCCGCCGTGGTGAATGGGGCGAGCGCGTCCCTCGCGGGATGGTCGGCGCCGGTGCCGGTGAGCGCCAGCGCACCCGCCGACACGGCGAAGCGCCGGATGTAGGTCTGCAGCGTCATCGCCGGCTGCAGCGCGACGGCGGGCCCGCGATGCTCTGCGAGGAGCCGCTGGAAGGACTCCTCGACGTTTGCCGCCGCGACCGCCACCGCGCGCCGCGCCGCGCCGAGGCTCGCCGCGGCGTCGGCATCCCCCGTCGCACTGAGCGCCGCCAGACGCAGATACACGCGAGTGGCGCGCAACGCCGCCGCGGCGAGCGCTGGAAAATCGCGCCATTCGGAGCTCGGCCAGAGCAGCCACGACCCGACCAGCGCGATCGCCCCGCCGATGAGGGTGTTCGTCACCCGCACCCCCGCGAGATGCCAGTCTCCGGCGCTCGCCTCCGCCAACAGCACGAATGCGGGGGTGAGGAAGATCGAGTACGCCGCGTAGTTCACCGGCAACAGCGCGACGCAGAGCGCGACGAAGACGAAGATCATCGCCAGCAATGCATACTGACTGTGGAACGCCGCGGCCAGCGCGGCGGTGAGCATCGCCCCGACCACGGTTCCGATGACGCGCTGCAGTGCGCGCTGCGTCGTCGCACCACTGTACGGCTGGAGGATGATCACCACCGTGATCGTCACCCAGTAGTCGCGCCGCAGCCCGAGCACCGCTGCCAGCCAGACGGCGAACGCGGTGAGCGTCGCGACGCGCAAGGCATGGCGCACGATGAGCGGGCCGGGCGCGAGCAACTCGCGCAGTCGTTCCCCGAGCCGCGGCGGCTGCTCCACTCCACCGGGCTGCAGCACGGCGTCGGCGAGCTTCACCTCGCCGCCGCCGTTCAGCGACTCGGCGGTCGCTGCGCCGACATCGGCATACTGCGCGGCGCGATCGAGGAGCCGCGCCGCGTGCTCGTAGTGGATGTCGCTCCCGCGCGTCGCGGTGCGCAGCCCCTCGCCGCTCCAGCCGATGGCGACGCGCGGGCTGTCACGCTCGGCGAGCACGGCTTCCGCGATCCGGCGGGCCGCGCCCGCGACGTCGTGCAGCGTCGCGGCGAGCACCACTTCCACGGCGGGATCGCGGCCGCTGTCAGCGATGGACTCGATCGTGTCTGTCAGCGCGAGCAGATGGACGAACGTCTGCTCCGCGGTCTCGTGGACGACGAGCAGCCGCTCACCGCGCTCGCTCTCGCCGGGACGCCCGAGCCGCGTCGAGGCGAGCACCCCGCGCGCCTCCTCCAGCGTCGCGCGCACCGCCATCGTTGCACCGCGCAGATCCCACGCATCGTGCGAGGCGACGCGGCCGGCACGCGCGGCGAGATCCTCCGCGAACGCCGCGACGGCGCGATAGCAGGCGGCCACCGCGACGCGCACCGGACGGTACGGGCGGAGCGGCCAGAGCACGAGCGAGATCAGCATCGCCCACGCGCCGCCGAGCAGCGCGAACCCCGCCCGCATCGCCGCGTCGTGCACGCCACCCGGCGGCGCGGCGACCGAGATCAGGAAGCTCGAAAGCACCGCGCCGCCCACTCCCACGCCCGCCGAGCCCCAGACCCGCGCGATGGCGCAGAGGAGCGCGACCGCGAACGTCACCGCCACCGCTGCCCGGAGCCGGCCATGGGCGAGCGCACCGAGCGCCACGCCGATCGCGCCGAACACGGTGACCGCGATCATCGTCGAGGCGCGCGATCGGTACGAGCCGCCGCGATCATTGAGCGCGCCGTTGAAGCCCGCGAGGCTCATCCACGTCGCCGCGTCCGCGGGGAGGTGCGAGCCGAGGATCACCGGCACCATCGTCGCGACCGCGGCGCGCAGTCCGGCTACGTACGCCGGCCGCGCCGCGCCCCGCGCGGCGGCGGCACGCAGATGATGCAGCGGCCGGCGAAGCTTGCCGTCGCCTGAGGCGGCGCCGTCAGGCATCGGTTCTCAGTAGCGCGACTCGAGCCCTTCGACGACGCGGACGGTGTCGCGCGCGATGAGAAGCTCTTCGTCCGTCGGCACGACCCAGACTTCGATCCGCGAGCCTTCGCTGCTGATCTTCCCTTCCGCGCCGTCCACCGTCGCGCGATTCCGCGCGTCGTCGAGGCTCACGCCGATCGATCCGAGGCCCGCGCAGATGTTGGACCTGATCGCCGGCGCGTTCTCTCCGATCCCGCCCGCGAAGAGGATCGCCTCCGCTCCATTGATCGCGGCGAGATATGCCCCGATGTACTTCCGCGCGCGATAGCAGAACATCTCGATCGCCAGCCAGGCGCGCCGGTCGTCGTGCTCCTCCGCCTCGGCGAGCAGCTCGCGCATGTCGTTCGTCAGTCCGGAGACGCCGAGCAGCCCGGATTGCTTGTTCAGCAGTCCCTCGACCTCCGGCAGCGACAGCCCTTCCTTCGACGCGATGTAGTCGAGGATCGCCGGATCGAGGTCGCCGGAGCGCGTCCCCATCACGAGTCCCTCGAGTGGCGTGAACCCCATCGAGGTGTCGATCGATACGCCCTTCGCGATCGCGCAGGCCGATGCCCCGTTCCCGAGGTGCAGCGCGACGACGTTCGTCTCCTCGCGCGAGCGACCGGTGAGCAGCCGATAGCGGTGGCCGACGTAGCGATACGATGTGCCGTGAAAGCCGTAGCGTCGCACGCGGTGCCGCCGATAGAACTGGTACGGCAGCGCGTACAGGTACGCGCGCTCAGGGATCGTCTGGTGGAAGGCCGTGTCGAACACCGCGACCTGGGGAACGCCCGCGCCGAGCACGGTGCGGGCGGCGTGGATCCCGCGCAGGTTGTGCGGGTTGTGCAGCGGCGCGAGGTCGATGGTCTCCTCGATCCCGCGCAGCACCGCGTCGTCGATGCGCGCCGAGCGGGTGAACTGCTCCCCGCCGTGCGTGACCCGATGCCCCACGCCGTCGATGTCCGCGATGCGCGCGATCCCGCTCTTCGAGTCCGCGCTCACCAGCCACTTCACCACGAACTCCACCACCGAGCGGTGATCCCGCAGCTGCGCGGTTCCGCGCTGCGGCTGCCCGTCGCCCCCGCGCAGCGTGTACACCGCCTCCCCCCCGATTCGCTCGACCACTCCCCGCGCGAGCTTCTCGTCGCTGTTCGCGGCCATGCGCTCCGCGTCGGTGCGGACGAGCTGGAACTTGAGCGTCGACGAGCCGACGTTGAGGACGAGGACGTTCATGAGCGATTGGTGAGGGCGGTGAGCGGCTCGCGTCGAATATAACGCGCCGCCCGCTCGCTCAGACGACCGCCGCCGCGGCGGCTCGTCCCGCGATCCGTCCCGAGAAGAGGCACCCGCCGAGGAACGTCCCCTCGAGCGCGCGGTAGCCGTGCATCCCTCCCCCGCCGAATCCAGCGATCTCCCCTGCGGCGTAGAGTCCCGGGATCGGTGTCCCGCTCGCACCCAGCACGCGCGCCGAGAGATCGGTCTCGAGCCCGCCGAGCGTCTTGCGCGTGAGCACCGACAGCCGCACGGCGATCAGCGGCCCGGCGTCGGCGTCGAGGATGCGGTGCGGCTTCGCGGTGCGAATCAGCCGGTCGCCGATGTAGCGTCGCGCGCCGCGGATCGCGAGCAGCTGTGCATCCTTGGTGAACTCGTTCGCGATCTCGCGGTCGCGCGCGGCGATGGTGCGCTCGACGTCGCCGGCGTCGAGCAGCGGCTCTCCCGCCAGCGTGTTCATGCGTCGAACGAGCTCGCCGAGGGTTCGCTCGACGATGAAGTCCTTGCCGCGGCTCTTGAACGCCTCCACCGGCGCCGGCGCATTCCCGCCGCGCGCGCGCCCGAGCACCTGACGCCAGCTGCGATTCGTGAGATCCGGATTCTGCTCGGATCCCGAGAGCGCGAATTCGCGCGCGATGATGCGCTGGGTGAGGATGAACCAGGACTGGTCGCGGCCAGTCCGCCGCAGATGGGCGAGCGTGCCTAACGTGTCGAAGCCGGGAAAGAGCGGCACCGGCAGCCGCCTGCCGAACGCATCGAGCCAGACCGACGAGGGGCCGGGGAGGATGCGGATGCCGTGGCTCGGCCAGATCGGACTCCAGTTCTCGATTCCCTCGACGTAATGCCACATCCGGTCGCGGTTGATCAGCCGCGCCCCGCTTCGCTCCGCGATGCCGAGCACCCGCCCGTCCACGTGCGCCGGCACGCCGGAGAGCATCTTCGCCGGCGGCGCGCCAAGCCGCGCCGGCCAGTTCGCTCGCACGAGATCGTGATTCCCGCCGATGCCGCCCGCCGTGAGGATGACGGCCTGCGCCGCCACCGCGAACTCGCCGAGCGCGCGACGCGTGCTGATCGCTCCGCGCTCGACGCCGCTCGCCTCGAGCACCTCGCCGCGCACGCCGTCGGCGACGCCGTTGGTCGCCGAAAGCTCGCTCACGCGATGGCGAAACAGGAAGCGCAGCTTTCCCGCGCGTTCGGCCTCCCGCGCGCGGCGGAGAAAGGGCTCGAGAACTCCGGGACCTGTGCCCCAGGTGAGATGGAAGCGCGGCACGGAGTTGCCATGCTCCGTCGCGAGGTATCCGCCGCGCTCCGCCCAGCCGACGATGGGGAAGAACCGGACCCCCTGCGCGCGGAGCCACGACCGCTTCTCTCCCGCCGCCCAGGCGACGTACGCCTCCGCCCACCGCCGTGGCCAGTGATCCTCGGCCCGGTCGAAGCCGGCGGAGCCCATCCAGTCCTGCAGCGCCAGCTCATGCGAGTCGCGGATCCCGAGCCGCCGCTGCTCGGGAGAGTTGACGAGAAAGAGCCCGCCTAACGACCAGAACGCCTGCCCGCCGAGCGACTGCTCCGGCTCCTGCTCCACTACGACGACGCGGCGACCGGCGTCGGCGAGCTCGGTCGCGGCGACGAGGCCGGCGAGACCGGCGCCGACGACCACGACGTCGGTGTCAGCGCGCATGACGATGATGGACAGCCCCGAGCGGTCGCGCCACTGCTCTCCCTGGTTTCCGTTGCCCACCGCGCGCGGCGAAGCTCACACGCGTGGAGGTGGGCGTCAAGCGCGGCTCCGAACACGAAAAAGAGCGCGTCCCGCGGTTCGTCCGCGGGACGCGCTCTCTACGGTTCAGTGGGCCTGGGTAGAGTTGAACTACCGACCTCACGCTTATCAGGCGTGCGCTCTAACCACCTGAGCTACAGGCCCGGCGTGGTACAGAATCCAAAATCTTTGAGGCTTCGAAAGCGTCGAAAAAGTCTG
>DATAIN010000051.1:0-5421 GCA_036262635.1 Gemmatimonadaceae bacterium
CACCGCGATCGTGAAGACCACCGCCCCATACACCGCGAGGATGAGAATGTCCCGCCCCACATCTCTGATCCCCGCCCCCTTCAACAGCACCGCGCGCATGATCGAGACGAAGTGCATCACCGGGGTGAAGGCGGCGACCCACTGCGCCCAGGTCGGCATGCTCCGCACCGGGGTGAACAGACCGCTCATCAGCAGGTAGATGATCAGCACGAAGTAGATCACGAACATCGCCTGTTGCTGGGTGTCGACCAGCGTCGAGACGAGCAGCCCGATGCCCAGCGCGACGACCAGATACACCGCGGCCGCGCCGAAGACGAGCAGCAGGCTGCCGCGCACCGGCACCGCGAACACGAAGTGCGCGAAGGTGAGCCCCACCCCCAGCTCGACGAGCCCGATCGACCAGAGCGGAAGCAGCTTGCCGGCGATGAACTGCGTGCGCGTCACCGGGGTGACGTTGAGCTGGTCGAGGGTGCCCAGCTCCTTCTCGCGCGCGATGTTCACCGCGGTGAGCATCGAGCCGACGATGGTCACGAGCACGACGAGGATCCCCGGCACCATGTAGTCCCGGTAGTCGAGCTCCGGGTTGTACCAACCGCGCACTCGCACGTCGAGCGCCGCGGCGCCGCGGCGCGGGGCGTCGGTTGCCGGGCCGATCGCGCCGACCGTCGGGCGCAGCTCCGCGGCCAGCTCCGCGCCGTACGCCGCGATGATGCGCTGCGCGTACGCGCTGGCGATCCCCGCCGCCGCGCCATCCTCCGCGTTGAAGATCATCTGGATCTCCCCGCGCCGGGCGCGGACGAGGTCGCGCTCGAGCCGTGCCGGGAGATGGATGATGAGCCCCGCGCGACGACCGAGCAGCGCGTCGTCCGCCACGTCCATCGACGCCGAGCTTCCGGCGAGGGCGAAGCGCTTCGACGCGGTGAGGCGATCCACGATCGCCCGCGAGACGGTGCTCCGGTCGTCGTCCACCACCCAGAGCTGCACGCTCTTCACGCTGAAGGTCGCCGCGTTCGCGAGCAGGAGCATCTGGATGATCGGGACCATGAAGATCTGCGCGACCATCACCCGGTCGCGGAAGATCTGCCGGTACTCCTTGCGGAGGAGGAAGCGGATCGTGCGCACGTCAGGCGAGCCTCGCGTGGAAGCGGCGCACCGCGACCGACAGCAGGACGATCGTCATCCCGCACAGCACCAGCGTCTCCGCCCACAGGTGCTCGAGTCCCACTCCCTTGAGCATCACGCCGCGCGCGATGACGATGAACCACCGCGCCGGCACGACGTTGGTGAGCAGCCGCAGCGGCGCCGGCATGCTCGCGATCGGGAAGATCATCCCCGAGAGCAGGGTGTTGGGGAGCATCGTCCCCACCAGCGCGCCGAGCATCGCCGCGCGCTGCGAGGACGCGTTCGCCGCGATGAGCACGCCGAGCGAGAGTGACGTCACGGTGTAGAGCAGGCTCTCGGCGAGCAGAAGCAGCGCGCTTCCGCGGAACGGGATCCGGAACACGAGCCACGCGACCGCCAGCGCGGTCGAGGCGTTCGCGAGCCCGAGCCCGATGTACGGCACCACCTTCCCGACGATGATCTGCCAGGGCCGGAGCGGGGAGACGAGCAGGATCTCCAGCGTCCCGCGCTCCTTCTCCCGCGAGAGCGAGATCGCCGTCATCAGCGACGAGACGAGGGTGAGCACGAGCGCGATCAGCCCCGGGACGAAGAGGTTCACGCTTTCGAGCGTCGGGTTGAAGCGCATCCGCGTCTGCACCGCGATCCCCGCGGCGCCCGCGGCGCGGAGCGAGCGCTCGTGGTCGCCGAGCACGGCGAGCGCGTACGCCTGCATCGTGCTGCCGGTGTTGGGGTCGGAGGCGTCGGTCACGAGCAGGACCTTCGCCGGCTCGCCGCGGCCGAGCTGCTCGGTGAACGCGGGGTCGAGGACGAGCGCCATGTCGGCGGCGCCGCGCCGGAAAAGGGGCTCGACGGCGTCCATCGATCGCGCGTCGGCGACGACGCGGAAGCGCCGCGTCGCGACGAACGCATCGCGCAGCCGCTGCGTCGTCACGCTCGGCACGGGATCGACGACGGCCACGCGCACGTCGCGCACGTCGTTGCGGAGCGCGTTGCCGAAGAGCAGCACCTGCACGAGGGGCATGAGCAGGAGCACGGTCAGCGTCTGCCGGTCGCGGAGGATGTGCTGCAGCTCCTTCACGACGAAGGCGCGCATCGCCGGCGCGGAGGTCATTGGCCCCTCGCCAGCCGGACGAAGACCTCGTCCACCGAGTCGGCGTCATGCTCCGCCTTCAGCGCCGCGGGCGTCCCGAGCGCGGCGACGCGCCCGTCCACCATGATCGAGATCCGGTCGCAGTACTCCGCCTCGTCCATGTAGTGGGTGGTCACGAACACCGTCGTCCCGCCCGCGGCGGTCGCGTAGATCGTCTCCCAGAACTGCCGGCGCGTGATCGGGTCGACGCCCCCCGTCGGCTCGTCGAGGAAGACGATGGCCGGCCGGTGCAGCAGCGCCACGGAGAAAGCGAGCTTCTGCTTTCGCCCCAGCGGGATCGCGCCGACCAGCGTCCGTGCCCAGGGCGTGAGGCCTAACGACTCGAGCAGCGCACCGCCGCGCTCGCGGATCTCGGCGTCGCTCAGCCCGTAGATCCCCCCGTACAGCTCGATGTTCTCGCGGACCGTCAGATCCTCGTACAACGAGAAGCGCTGGCTCATGTAGCCGATGCTCCGCCGCACCGCCTCCGCGTCGCTCGCGACGTCGTGGCCGGCGACGCGTGCGCTCCCGCCGCTCGGCGCGAGAAGCCCGGTGAGCATGCGGATCGCCGTCGTCTTCCCGGCGCCGTTCGCGCCGAGGAAGCCGAACACCTCGCCCCGCGCGACCGCGAAGGAGATCGCGTCCACCGCGGTGAAGCTCCCGAAGCGACGCGTCAGCCGATCGGCGACGATGGCGGGCTCGCTCATCTCGCCTCCACCGCGTCGCCCATCCGCGCCATGAAGACGTCCTCGATACCCGGCGCCACCGGTGCTACGGTGACCCCTCGCTGGCCCCGCTCGTGCAGCCAGCTCGCGAGCTGCGGCGCCACGGCGGCGGCGTCGCGCGCCGGGCGGCGGCTGGTGAAGTGCAGCTCGGCGCCGAAGGGATACACCGAGGCCGCCTCGGGATGCTCGCGCAGCGTTCGCAGCAGGGCGAAGCGATCTTCGCCCCGCACGGCCACGAGCGCCTGATCATAGTCGCTGCCTAACGTCGCGGGCGGGGCGATGCCGAGGATCCGGCCGCCGTGAATGAGGGCGACGCGGTCGCAGCGGTCCGCCTCGTCCATGTACGGCGTCGAGACGACGATCGTCAGCCCCGACGCGCGGAGCTCGCCGAGCAGGTCCCAGAACTCGCGCCGCGAGACCGCGTCCACTCCCGTGGTCGGCTCGTCGAGGAAGAGGATCTCGGGGCGGTGCACCAGCGCGCAGCAGAGGGCGAGCTTCTGCTTCATCCCTCCGGAGAGTGCGCCCGCGCGCCGGGTCGCGAAGGGCGCGATCTGCCGCCAGATCGGCTCGATGATCGCGCGGCCCGCCTCGATGGTCGTTCCGAACACCGCGGCGAAGAAGCGCAGGTTCTCCTCGACGCTGAGGTCGGGATAGAGCGAGAAGCGGCCGGGCATGTAGCCGACCCGCGCGCGGATCGCCCAGAGGTCCCGCACCACGTCGCGACCGAGGACCGTCGCACTCCCCCCGTCGGGAACGATGAGCGTGGTGAGGATGCGGAAGAGCGTCGTCTTTCCCGCGCCGTCCGGGCCGATGAATCCGAACAGCTCTCCCGCCGCGACCTCGAAGGAGATCGCGCTCAGCGCGCGCGTCTCGCCGAACGACTTCGTGAGATCGCGTACCACCACCGGCACGCTCGTCGCAGTGCTCATTCCGGCCGCGCGTGGAGGTCCACGTCGGCGGGCATCCCGATCTTCAGCGCGCCATCGCCGTTCGCCACGCGAATCTTCACCGCGTAGACGAGATCCGCGCGCTCGTCGCGCGTCTGCACCGGCGTCGGGGTGAACTCCGCCTTCGGCGAGATCCACGTCACCGTCCCCATCGTCGTGAACCGTTTCCCCTCGGCGCGGTCGACGTGCACCTGCACCGGCTGGCCGAGCTTCACGGACGCGAGCTGCGTCTCCCCGACGTAGGCGCGGAGGATCAGCGTGTCGAGCGCAGCGACCTTGTACAGCGGCTGGCCGGGCTGCACGAACTCCCCCGGCTCGGCGTACGTCGCGAGCACGGTTCCGGCGAGGGGATTGACGACGTGCGACTTCGCGATGCGCTCGGCGAGCTGGGCGACGCGCGCCGCCGCCGCCGCGACGTCGCCGCTCGCGCCGCGGCCCTGCGCCCGCATCGCCGCGGCCTGTTCGTCGAGGGCGCGATAGTCGCGCTCTGCCTGGTCGAGCTGGCGCGCCGGGATGATCTGCTTGTCGGCGAGCCCGCGCAGCCGCTCGTAGTCGCGCCGCGCCGCCTCGCGCTGCACGTCGAGCGAGCTCGCCTGACGCTGCACCGATGCGACGCGCGCCGCGGACGCGCTCTGCTGGGCGAGGAGCTGCGCCCTCTCGAGCGCGAGCGCGCTCGTGTCGACCAGCCCGACGCGCGCGCCGGCCGCGAGCCGGTCGCCCTCGTTCACGTGGAAGGTGAGCAGTCGCCCCGATGCTTCGGCCGAGACGACGACCTCGGTCGTCTCGAAGTTCCCGTACGCGTCCGGCTTGGGTGCACGATGACAGGCCGCGGCGACGAGGCAGCTCGCCGCGATCGCGATGGAGTGCAGGCGGCGGGTCATGGGCGGAGGGCCTCGAGGAAGAACACGGGCAGCTCGCCGCGGCGCCGGTCGATGAAGCGCGCGAACTCGGCGTCCGACCAGCCGAGCATCGTCATCAGCATCGGGCGCGCGGCGAAGGGGAAGATGCAGAGCGAGACGAGGTTCGCTATGAACTGCTCGACGGCGATCGGCCGCAGCCGCCCCGCCTTGACGCCCTCGTCGATCTGGCGCTCGAGCACCGCGAAGACGGCGGGGCGCACGCGCTCCGGATCGAGCCCGGCCAGCGTCTGCAGCAGCTGCGCGGCGCGCTCGGGGTGATGATTCAGCTCGCTGAGCAGGTAGCCCGGGAGATGCGGAGTCGCGCGCAGCTGATCCAGCTCGTGCTCGACGACTCGCGCCACCTTCTGCTCGAGCGGGAGCTCCGACGCGAGCAGGGCCACGACGGGGGGGAGAAGCTTCATCGCGGCGCGGCGGAAGACCGCCTCGGCGAGCCGCTCCTTCGACCGGAAGTAGTAGTGGAGCAGGGCGTGATTGACCCCGGCCTCCGCCGCGATGTCCTGCATCCGCGCGCCCGCGGTCCCGGCGCGGAGGAAGACGGTGTTCGCCGCGTCGAGGATCCGCTGCTCGGTGTCGCCGTC
>DATAIN010000052.1:0-6500 GCA_036262635.1 Gemmatimonadaceae bacterium
CGATGCGGGGATTCCCGATCTGATTCGCCGTCTCACCGACGATTCCAAGCGCCTCGTCTCGGACGAGGTGCGGCTCGCGAAGCTCGAGATGACCGAGAACCTGCACGCGGGGGCGCGAGGCGCGCTCTGGCTCTCCCTCGCTTTCGGGGTGGGCGTGGTCGGACTCGTCGCCTTCACGATCTTCCTCGCGACGCTGATCGGCCGGCTCGCGAACGGCCACATGTGGGTCGGCGCGCTGGTGGTCGGGATCGTCGAGCTGGTCGCCGCGGTGGTGCTCGTGAAGAAGGGGATCGGCGCTTTCGGAACGCCGTCCTACACGCTCGAGGAGACGCGCGAGTCGCTGAAGGACACCACTGCCTGGGTGACGCACCCGCGCGCCGACTGAATCGCGGCAGGGCGGAGAAGGCTCGAAGCAGGAGGCTGGAGGCGACGGCGGCACGGTTGCTTCCAGCATTTTGCTTTCAGCGCATCGCCTACAGCTTTTCAGCCTCCCGCCTCGCTCGGAACCGACCCTTGGCTCGCCACGTTAGCGCCGGGATGCGACACGCAGCGCTCGTCCTGGCCACGCTCGCGGCGGCGACTCCGCTCGCCGCCCAGCAACCGCGCACGATCGCGCTCGACGCCCGCCTCGCCGCGGACGCGAGGCTCCGGGTGGGAGACGTCGTCGTGCTCTCCGCGCAGCCCGGGGAAGCGGGGGACACGGTCCGCATCGCCGCGATCACCACTCCGAACGCGGATCCGAGCGAGGTTTCGCATCAGGAGTACCGCGTGCGCATGCACCTCGATCAGCTGCAGTCGCTCACGAGCTACGGCGACCGCGTGCACCGCTTCGCCGTGCAGACGAAGGGCGGTGCGTCCACGGACCGCGCCGTGGCCGCGATCGACGCCGCGGCGTTCGGCTTCGTCGCCCATCGCTCGCGCGACGTGGCGGTCGAGACCTCGGCGACTTTCGCCGTGGTGAGTCGATTCCATCGGGCGATCGGCGTCATCACGGTGGTCGCGAGCGCGATCTTCCTCCTCTGCATCCTCCTGCTCAAGGTGGACGAGCGGCGGCGCGACGTCGCCGCGCTCCGGCTCTCCGGGATCTCGCGCGCGACGGTGGTGAAGTCGATAGTGATCGAGGCGTCGGCGATCGCGCTCTTCGGAACGATCTTCGGCGCGCTGCTCGGCTGGCTCGCGACGTCGATCGTGAACGCGCACTACCAGGGCGTGTATCGGACCCCGCTGCGCTTCGCGCTGATCACTCCGCGGACGATCGTCTTCGCCCTCGTCCTGTCCGTGGTGCTCGGCATCGTCGCCGGCGCGCTTGCCGCGCTCCGACTCGCGCGGGCGCACCCGCTGGCCCTCCTCGGTCGCCGCTAGTGCTCGTCCGGCTCGTCGTCGCATCGCTCTTCGGCCACCGGGCGCGTACGCTGCTCGCGGTCGCCGGCGTCGCCGTCTCCGCGGCGCTGCTGCTCGACATGGTGATGCTCTCGACCGGGATGAGCGTCTCCTTCCGCTCGCTCCTGCTCAGCCGCGGCTTCCAGCTCCGCGTCGCGCCGAAGGGAACGCTGCCCTTCGATACCGAGGCGACGATCGCCGACGCGACCGCGACGATGCGCGTGCTGCGCGAATCTCCGGAGATCGAGGCGGTGAGCCCGGTGCTCGGCGGGACGATCCACGTTCCGACGGCGGCCGGCACCGCGGCGAGCGCCGTCGCGTTAGGCATCGAGCCGCGCTGGCAGGGTGACTACGAGCTCGTGGACGGTCGCGAGCCGGGGGAGGGCGACATCGTCGCCAACGACGCCCTCCTCGTGGCGATCGGGCGGCGGCTCGGCGACACGCTCACCATCGCCAGCGGCTACGACCCGCAGCTGCGCCGCTTCGCCGGCACGCGTCGCGTCACGATCAGTGGACGGGCGCACTTCGTCTACCTCTCCCGCGGCCAGCGCGCGGTCGCGATGCCGATCGCGTCGCTGCAGTCGCTCGGCGGCGCGGCCCGCCGCGACCGCGCTTCGCTGATGATGATCCGCGCGCGCCCCGGCACCGACGTGGAGCGCGTGCGCGCCTGGATCGCCGAGCGCCTGCCGCGCGTGACCGCGATCTCCACCGAGACCGCGCTCGCCCAGGTGGAGGAGCGGCTGAGCTACTTCCGTCAGCTCGCGTTCATACTCGGCAGCGTGAGCCTCGTCGTCGGCGTGCTGCTCGTCGGCACGCTCGTCACCGTGAGCGTGAACGAGCGGATAGGCGAGTTCGCGGTGCTGCGGGCGATCGGTGTCGCGAAGCGCACGATCACGGCGCAGATCATGGCCGAGGGCGCGGTGCTGATGCTCGCCGGTGCGCTGCTCGGGCTGGCGCTGGGGCTCGTCACGGCGCGCTACCTGAACACGATCCTCTCGAGCTTTCCCGGCCTGCCGCAGTCGATCGACTTCTTCCTCTTCCAGCCGCGCGCGGCGTGGACCTCGCTCGGGATGCTCGCGGTCGCCGGAGTGCTCGCCGGCGCCTGGCCCGCCTGGCGCGGCGCGTCGCTTCCCGTCGCGCGCACGCTGCGCGAGGAGGCCGCATGAGCGAGCCGGTGCTGCGGCTGGAGGACGTCGAGCGCGATTACATGATGGGGAGCGAGCAGGTGCGCGCGGTGCGCGGCGTCTCCCTGACGATCGACGCGGGCGACTACGTCGCAGTGGTCGGTCCATCCGGATGCGGCAAGTCGACGCTGCTCAATCTCCTCGGCGCGATCGACAGGCCCGACTCCGGGCGGGTGCTGCTGGACGGACGGGATGTCAGCACGGTCGGCGATCGCGAGGCGACCGCGCTCCGACTGCGCCGGATCGGCTTCGTCTTCCAGCGCTTCCATCTTCTCGCCGCGCTGAGCGCGCGCGAGAACGTCGAGCTGCCGATGGCGGAGGCGGGCGTGCCGAGCGCCGAGCGCCGCGCGCGCGCGGCGCAGCTGCTGTCATACGTCGGCCTCGCCGGGCGCGAGCGGCACCGCCCGCCGCAGCTCTCGGGGGGCGAGCAGCAGCGCGTCGCCATCGCGCGCGCGCTCGCCAATCGTCCCGCGCTCATCCTCGCCGACGAGCCGACGGGCGAGCTGGATGCACGGACCGGCGCCGAGGTCGCCGCGCTCTTCCAGCGCCTGAACGACGACGGGACGACGCTCGTGGTCGTGACGCACGACGAGGAGCTCGCCGCGGCGGCGAAGCGCATCGTGCACATGCGCGACGGCGTCGTCGTGCGCGACGAGCGGCGCGGGGCGCCACCCGCCGCCGGCGCCGGCCGTTAGGTGTACGCGCGTCTCGCCTTCCGCCATCTCGCGCTCCGGCCGGCGCGCACGCTGCTCCTCCTCGCCGGCTACGGCGTCGGTGTCGCGGTGATGATCGTGCTGCTCTCGATCGGCGAGGCGCTGCTCGCGCAGGCGCGCCAGGAGAAGCTCGTCGGCGGTGGCGACGTCACCGTGCTGCCCGAGGGGATCGACGTCGAGGTGCTGAAGACCGGCGGCCTTGGCGGGATGTTCTTCTCGATCGATCATGCGCGCTTCGTCTACCTGCAGCTGCTCGCCGCGCCACGGCTGGCGCAGGACGTCAGCGCCGTCGCACCGCAGATCGAAGGCTCGCTGCTCTACCTGCGCGGCACCGACGGCGTTGAGCGCCCGGTGCGGGCGACGGGGGAGATTCCCTCGCGCACGCGCGGCGTCGGTGCGATGCCAGCGATCGCGAGCGGCGACTGGCGCGACGACGATCGCGACCGCCGCTGGATGGCGCCCACGCCGCGCGAGCTGCGCGACGACATCGACCACTTTCATCTTCCGCCCGCCGAGCTGACGGCGGCACAGCGGCCGACGTTGGCGGAGTGGCATTACTTCAACGTGCTCTCGGCGGATCGGCGGCGATGGGCGTTCGTGACGCTGCTCGCCGGTGGAGAGATCCCGGACGGGCGCTGGGGCGGTCAGGTCCTGGTGACGCTGCGCGAGCAGGGTGGAAGCGAGCGTCGCTACGTGACGTCGTTCCCCGGAAGCACGGTGCGACTCTCCACGGAGCGGGCCGACCTCGATGTCGGCGACTCACACGTGCGGCTCCTCGATGACGGCCGCTACGAGGTGGAGGCGCGGGCGCGGGAGATGAGCGGGCCCGGCGTCGTGGACGTGAACCTCGTGGTCACTCCGGCGCCGCGTGCCTACTTTCCCGGCGCCGCGTTAGGCGGCGAGGTCGTGTCGGGGTACGCGGTGCCGGCGCTCCGCGCCTCGGCGAGCGGGACGATCTGCGCGCGCGGCCGCTGCGAGCGCTTCGACGAGGCGCAGGCGTATCACGACCACAACTGGGGAACCTGGGCGGGAGTGACCTGGGAGTGGGGGGCGGCCCGCGCCGGCGATCTGACGTTTCTCTACGGCCGCGTCGACACCCCGGGGAGCGAGCGGGGCGCACTCTTTCTCTACCTCGTCGATTCGCTCGGCTTCCGCGCGCTCTTCCGCCCGGCGCGCATCGACTACGACGACGCGCGAACGATCATGGTCGACGGCCGCCGGGTGCGCGTCCCCGCGCGCGCGACGATGGCCGACGTCCGCGGCGACGATACGCTGCGCGTCGAGCTCGAGATCGACGACGCGATCGGCACCGACATGCGTCGCGGCGCCGAGCGCGGTGGTCGCGGCGCCGCGATGGCGCTGCCCTACTTCATCCAGATGAAGGGCGTTGCGCGTGTGAGCGGCCGGGTCGGCGGCCGGCCGTTAGGCGGGACGGGCTCGGGATTCTTCGAGACGTACCGCGCCGGCCAATGAGAAAGCGGCGGCGCCCGGAAGGGCGCCGCCGCTGCTCGCATCTCCTGCCTAGTACCGCTGCGACTGATCCTCGCCCTTGTCCCTCGTCTCCTCGGTGCGCGGCGTCTCGTTGAGCGTGCTCTGCTCGTCGGACACGTCGCCGCGCGGCGCGAGGCCGGAGGAGCCGATGTTCTCGACACCTTCGCCGGCGACGGGATCGGTGTAGCCGGGACGCTCGCCCGATTCGTTCGCCCGGAGCTCGCGCTCCCGGTTCCCGACGTTGTCGAAGGTCTCCGAGCGCACCGGGCCCGAGCTGTCGGTGCTGCTCTGCGTCAGCCTCTCGCCGGTCTGGTAGGTCATCGACCCGCGCGGGCTCGCGCCGGGATACGACGGATCGTTCGTCGAGCTGCTCGCGCCTCCGCCGAGCGGATAGCTGCGCGATTCCGACGCCCCTCCGATCTCCGATCCCTGCTCGAGGCGTCCCGCCGCGTCGCGCGCGCCGCTCACGTCGCTCGTGCCGCTGAACGCGGTGCCGTTGTCGATGACGTCGGCCACGTTCCCGCTGGCC
This sequence comes from Gemmatimonadaceae bacterium, assembly GCA_036262635.1. Classification (GTDB taxonomy): domain Bacteria; phylum Gemmatimonadota; class Gemmatimonadetes; order Gemmatimonadales; family Gemmatimonadaceae; genus JABFXC01. The sequence goes on from DATAIN010000052.1 coordinate 5,298, forward strand.
AGGCGCGTCGAGCCGGTACCCATCGAGGGATCTCCGAGGAGATCGTCGCTGGTTCCCACGCTTCCCGTCGTCCCCGTGGAGCTCAGCGAGCTCTTGTCCTGGCTGTCCCCGGTGAGCGAGGACTGCGATGCCGCGCCGCGCACGTACGCGGTGCGCGCGTACTCGCGCATCTCGTCCCAGTCGGCGGTCCCGGTGTTGTTCGCGCTGCTCGACCAGCCGCGCTGCAGGTCGGGCTCGATCTCGTCGAACGAGCGGCCGACGTAGTCCGGATTCCGGCTCGCCAGGTAGCCGAGCTGGTAGGCGGGGCGCACCGCCTCGTAGGAGCGGCTCGCACTGCGCGCCTCGCCGGCGTCGCGTGCCTCGTAGTCCGACCGGAAGTGCGCGTCGTCCGCGTGGCTGAAGTTCGACGCCGCCTCCGAGATCGCGCGGCCCGCCCACCAGCCGCCGATGGCGCCCGCGATCCCGCCGATCACCGTGCCGACCGGCCCACCCAGCGAGCCGATCGCCGCGCCGGCGAGCACACCACTGATTCCACCCGCCGCCTCGCCCACCTGATCGCCGACCGTCGGATGGTCGTGATGGTGCACGACGTTGTCGGCGGTGATGCTCTCCCGCGCGTTCGCCAGGCCGACGTCGATGTCCTCGACGTTCCGGTTGGTGCGGTCCGTGCGATCCGCGAGTTCGTCCGAGCTCCGGCCGGCCACCAGCGAGTCGTCGCGAACGAGCGAATCCGAGTGGGTGAATCCCTCGCCCTCATCGGCGCGCCGCAGGTCGGCGTCGCGCAGCTCCGATGCCCGCTCGGCTTCGCGGCCGGAATCCCGGGCGTCCTCGTTGCGCAGCTCTTCGTTCCGTTCCATGCTCCCTCCCGCGAGATGCATTCAGTGTCTCAGCTACTCCAGTGCACCATGACGCGGGCAAAACCGGGACCAGTCCCGCCCGCCACGACGCGCGGGCATCGATGACCGGCGCACCAGGGACGCGGCCGCGGACCCCGGCGCCGATCAGGATCGGCGCGCAGGGGTGGAACTACGACGCCTGGCTCGGCGGCTTCTATCCGTCGGGGACACGGGCGACGGATTTTCTCCCGGTCTACGCGCGCGCCTTCGACACCGTCGAGGTCGACTCGACCTTCTACGCCGTGCCCGCGGAGCGCACGGTGGAGGGATGGGCGCGCCGTACCCCGCCGAACTTCGTCTTCACCCT
>DATAIN010000053.1:0-1680 GCA_036262635.1 Gemmatimonadaceae bacterium
GCCCGCCCCGCGGCGCTCGCTGCCGACGGGGCCGCGCGTCTGCGGCGCCGCACCGGGGATCTGCCATTCGTCCTCGCGATGGTAGAACGTCTCCGGGTTGACCATGTGGTACGTCGCGTAGAGCGTGGTCTGCACCCGGAAGAGATCCTCTGGGTAGCGCACGTGCGCCCGCAGGTCGGCGGGCATCGAATCGAGCGGCTGGAGCAGCCCGGGATACATCCGGGCGATGGTGCGGATGATCGGGTCGCGCGGGTCGGCGAGGTAGGCGCGCACGCTGCCATCGTACGCGTCGATCACGACCTTCACGCTGTTGCGCATGTAGTTCACGCCGCCGCTGATGGCGCGCGAGTACGGATAACGCTCCGAGACCGTGTAGGCGTCGAGGAGCCAGTGCAGCCGGCCGTCGGCCGCGATCACCAGGTACGGATCGCGGTCGAAGAGCATGAAGGGAAGCGCGCGCTGGGCGCGCTCGCGCACGTCGCGATAGTAGAGAATGCGCGTCCGCGCATCGATGTCGCGCGAGAGCAGTATGTTCGCCGAGCCGAAGCGGATCGCGAAGAGCAACCGGCGCAGGAACGACGCGGTCGGGACGCCGCCGCGGCCGTCGTACTGCGAGTATGCCGCCGCATCGCCTTCGCCGGCGGGGTAGTCGAACTCGCGCTGGCGGGTCGGCACGAGCACGAAGTCGTTGGAGAGCTCGCCGTAGTAGATCTGCGGCCGCGTCACGCGGAGATCCACGCTCGACGCCGGCGGCAGATCCTTGATGAAGAGCACAGGCAGCCCTTCGGGCGTCACCGCGTTCGACGGCCCGAGGGCGACGCCCATGCCGTGGGTGTAGGTGAGGTGCTCGTTGATGAAGCCACGCGTCGGCAGCGAGCCTGTGTCGAGCTCGCGCGGGGCGAGGAGCACCTGGCGCAGCTGCCCGCCGATGCGGTAGCGATCGTCATCGACCGAGACGAAGTCGTAATACGTGCGGATCGACTGGATCTGGCCGAACGTCTGGAGCAGCGGCTCGCGATCCCAGAGGCGGACGTTGTCGATCGTCGCGCGATTGCGGGCGATGAGTGCCGGAGTGAGCTGCGTCTCGACGCCGATCTCCGCGAGGTGCACGCTGTCGATCCCCCACGCCTGGCGCGTGGCGCGGATGTGATCGACGATCTGCGGCGTCTCGCGCGCGAGCTCGTTGGGCTGGACGACGAGCCGTTGATAGATGCCGGGAATGACCGCGGCGAGGATCGCGATCACGACATACGTGACGACGACGCGCGCAGCCACGGAAACGAGGCGGTGTCGCATCGCCGCCCAGACGAGAACGAGGCCGCCGACCAGCGCCGCCACGCTGAGGACGTGCAGCGCGGGAATGCGCGCGTGCAGGTCGACGAAACGCGCCCCCGAGAGCGGCAGATGCTCTCCGAAGAGGATTCCCGGGATGCGGACGAAGTGGATGCGCACCGCCGTCACGAGGAGGAAGAGCATCGCCAGCACGGCGAGCTGTCCCTGCGCGCGCGGCGGGATTCGCACGCCTTCGCGGCTGATGCCGCCACGCATGAGGTGAATGAGCAGGATCACCAGCAGCGCGATCACGATCAGCCCGAGCGCCGCCCCCGTCGCGAGCTCGAACATCGGCAAGGTGAAGACGTAGTAGCCGACGTCGCGCCCGAACACCGGATCGGTGGTCCC
>DATAIN010000054.1:0-8050 GCA_036262635.1 Gemmatimonadaceae bacterium
CGTCACCGCGCTCCGAAAGCTCCGCGCCCAGCTCTGACCGCTGCCGGACCGGTTATATTTCGTCAGGCGTCGGCCGCGCGCAGCTCCGCGGCCGACGCTTCGCATCTAGACCCCGACGAATGTCCGAAGCAGCCACCCAGCCCGATCTCGCCGAAGCCATCCGGAAGCGCCGGACCTTCGCGATCATCTCCCATCCCGACGCGGGCAAGACCACGCTCACCGAGAAGCTGCTCCTCTACGGTGGCGCGATCCATCTCGCGGGCTCGGTGAAGGGACGCCGTGCCGCGCGCCACGCGACATCCGACTGGATGGAGCTGGAGCGGGAGCGCGGGATCTCGGTGACCTCGAGCGTGATGCAGTTCGAGTACGCGGGCTACCACGTCAACCTGCTCGACACGCCGGGGCACGAGGACTTCTCCGAGGACACCTACCGCACCCTCGTCGCCGCGGACAGCGCGGTGATGCTGCTCGACAACCGGCGCGGAGTCGAGGAGCGGACGCGCCAGCTCTTCGCGGTCTGCAAGCGCCGGCGCACGCCGATCTTCACCTTCGTCAACAAGTGCGACCGCGTCGGGGAGGATCCGCTGAAGCTGATCAGCGACGTCGAGGCGGACCTCGGCATCATGTGTCACGCGGTGACCTGGCCGATCCGCCGCGACGACGCGTTCATCGGCGTGTACGACCGGCGCCAGCAGAAGATCCACCTCTTCGACCGCGACGAGGCGCACGGTGCCGAGCGCGTGCGCGACCACGTCGCAGCGCTCGACAGCCCGGAGACGCTCGAGCTGTTGGGAGTCGCAACGCACGAGGCGTTGCTCCATGATCTCGAGCTGCTCGACCACGCGGGGCATCCGTTCGATGCCGCGGCGATCGCGAGCGGCGAGCTGTCCCCGGTGTTCTTCGGCAGCGCGCTGACGAACTTCGGCGTCGAGCCATTCCTCGCCGAGTTCCTCGAGCTGGCGCCCGCGCCGCTCCCGCGCGAGAGCAGCGCGGGGCTCGTCGATCCGTACGACGACGCGTTCACCGGATTCGTGTTCAAGATCCAGGCGAACATGGACCCGAAGCACCGCGACCGGATCGCCTTCGTCCGCGTCTGCTCGGGGAAGTTCGAGGCGGGGATGGACGTGAAGCAGACGCGCACCGGGAAGACGCTTCGACTCTCGGCGCCGCAGCAGTTCCTGGCGCGAGAGCGCACGGCGATCGAGGAGGCCTATCCCGGCGACGTGATCGGCGTGATGGATCGCGGCAACCTGCGCATCGGCGACACGCTCTCCGAGCGCGAGGGGATCGAGTTCCAGGGGATTCCGCGCTTCGCGCCCGAGCACTTCACGCGCGTGGTGCTCATCGATCCGATGAAGAGGAAGCAGCTCGACGCCGGGCTGCGTCAGCTCACCGAGGAGGGCGCCGCGCAGGTGTTCTTCACCTCGCCGAGCGACGTCGCGGGTCCGACGCCGATCGTGGGCGCGGTGGGCCAGCTGCAGTTCGACGTGATGCTGCACCGTCTCGAGCACGAGTACGGCGTGCGCTGCCGACTCGAGCGGATGGCCGGGAAGTCGCCGCGCTGGGTCACCGGTCCCAGGGACGAGATCGAGCGCGTCTCACGCTCGGCGGGACGATCGCTGATCTACGACGTGAAGGGAAACCCGGTGGTGCTCTTCACCGACGCGTGGGACCTGCGCTGGGCGATGGAGAAGGAGAAGGCGGTGCAGTGGCACGAGGTAGCTCCATAGATCGACGCGCCTCGCGAGCTTGCGACAGAGCGACGGGGGACGTGGAGAGCTGCGTACCCGTCAGCGCATGTCGGCCAACCCGGGCCCGGGCATCGGCGTCACCACCAGCTCGTTCCGGCCGAAGATGCCGTCGCCAACGTCGAGCGCCTCGCGCAGCGCGCGGCGACTGACCAGCGCCGGAAATGGCTTCGACGTCGGCTGGCACCAGCCGTTCGCGAGGTAGTAGGACTCCGCCGCGTGGAGGAGCGGAACGAAGGACTTCCGTCCTCCGAGCTCCACCTGAAGCAGCACCTCGTTCGCCGTATCACTGAGCTCCGCGGGCTGAGTCCAGGAGAGATCGTCGGCCGGAGCGCCGCCGCTCGCTGTGAGATCACCCGCCACACTGCACCGCTGCATCAACGCGCACCGTGCACCCCGCGCCTGCGCCGCGGCTACCGCCTCGAGAACTGGAATCGCGTCCATCGTCGGACACCTCCACCTGTTTTCTTCGCCCTTCAACCCCGCCAATGTGCCACACGTCACTCACGGTGTCCAGCCAAGGCCGGCCCACCCCCGGCTTCGCTCACCGGGGGCGAAGAGCCTCTGTACCCCGGCGCTCACGGAAAGGCGCGCCGGCATGAGCGTCAGGCTCGCCCCCCCACCGATCAGGTAGCGCGGCTGCCCCGCGGCGACCTGCAGGCCGAGGTCCCCACAGTTGTCGTCCGGGCCCGTGTCCTCGCAGCTCCGCAGGCGGAGATGCCCCCAGCCGACGGCGGGGGTGGCGAGGAGGGCGAGGCGGGCGCTCGTTCCCTCGAACACCATCTCGACCGGGAACCGGAGGCCGAAGGACGCGCGGGTGTTGTCGCCGAAGCCTCCCCATCCCAGCACGAGGTCGGCGCCGACATCGGGGTGGGCCGGATTGTCGACGTAGGCCAGCGTCCGGAAGCCGAGATAGGTCTCGACGGCGCCTAACGGCCGGCGCTGGACGGCGTCGCCGGTCCGCACGCCGAGCCGCGCCCCGATCATCACCCCGGCGAGGCCGGTCGTCGAGTCGCGCTGCTGATGCTCGTCGCGGATCCCGATCACCATCATCGGCGACGTCCCGAACGCGTCGCGCGTCAGGGGCGCGCCGTAGTGCACGTCGAATCGCACGGCCGAGGTGACGCGCGCCGAGTCCTCCGCGGTCCACACGGGGGTCGACGGGCCGGGCAGCGCCGCGGCGAGCAGCGAGGCGCCGAGCGAGCGGTCGGTCGGGCTCCGCCACTGCGCCTCCGCGGCGCGCGCCGAGAGCGCGAGGCAGACCGCGGCGCCGGCCCGGCGAATGCTCATCATGCTCATCATGCCCACCCTGCCTAACGCGCGACGGGAACGGTGAAGTAGAAGCGGCTTCCCTCCCCGACGCGGCTCTCGACCCAGATGCGGCCGCCGTGCGCCTCGACGATCGCCTTGGCGATCGCGAGCCCGAGCCCGATGCCGCGCCGGTCGGTCCGCGCGCCCTGCCAGAAGCGCCCGAAGATGTGCGGGATCTGGTCGGCGGCGATCCCCGGACCGGTATCCGCGACCTCGAAGCAGACGCCGTCGCTCGCGCGGCGCGCGCGGAGCGCGACCGTCCCGCCGCGCGGGGTGAACTTGATCGCGTTCCCGATGAGGTTCGAGATGGTCTGCTGGATGCGCAGGGGATCGACGAGCACGGGCGGCAGCTCCGGCTCGGTGCTCCACTCGGTGATCAGCCCCGCCGACGCGGCGAGCGGGTCGAGCATCGCGACCGCCTCCTCGACGAGCACGGCCACCTGTTCCGGGCGCGGCGCGACGGTGAGCGTTCCCGCCTCGATGCGCTTCACGTCGAGCAGATCGTTGATCAGGCGCTTCATCCGCTCGCTCGCCCGGAGGAGCGTCGCGAGCTGCTTGCGCGCCATCGTCTGCTCGGCCGTGACCAGCTCCTGGAGGAACTGCGCCGCGAGGTGGATGGTGCCGAGCGGGTTGCGCAGGTCGTGGGCGACGATGCCGAGCATCTCGTCGCGGGCGTGCGTCGCGCCCTGCGCCGCGTCGAACAGCCGCGCGTTCTCGATCGCGAGCGCGGCACGGCGCGCCAGCTCCGCGGCGAACGCCAGATCCTCCGCCTCGTAGCGGCGCCCCGAGACCGAGTGCACGAGCGTCAGCGCGCCGAGCACACGGTTCGAGCTGGCGAGCGGGACGCTGATGCAGGAGCGCGCCCCGAGCTCACGCCGCAGCCGGAGCTGCTCCGGCTCGCTCACGCCGAGAGTGAGCAGCTCGTCGCTGACCTCGGGAACGAAGAGCGGCGTTCCCTCCTCGAACACCGCCTGAAAGGGTCCGAGATGCCGCTCGACCTGCGCGTACGTCGCGAGGCGGCGCAGGATCTCCTCGCCATCGTGATCGACGTGGGCGAGCCCCATCCGCCGCACGGTGTCATCACGCTCGACGACGTCGACGAAGCAGAAGTCGGCGATCTCCGGCACCGACAGGCGGGCGAGGGTCGCGAGGGTGGTCTGGTAGTCGAACGAGGCGCCGAGCAGCCGGCTCGCCTCGGCGAGGAAGCTCGCGCGGCGACTCGCGCGCTCGGCCGCGGCGCGTGCCTCGGACTCGCGCGCGAGCTGCACCGCCTGACGCTCCGCCTGCTTGCGCGCGGTGATGTCGCGCGTGACGACGACGCGCATCTGCCGCCCGAAGCACACCGTCGGCCGGCCGGTGATCTCGGCGGTGAGCACCTTGCCGTCGCGCCGGATGACCTCGACCTCGTAGGGCTCGAGCCTCCCCTCGGCGACGAAGCGGCGCACCCGCGCGCTCGTCTCCGCGGTCGCGAGGAGGTCGAAGACGTTCTGGCCGCACAGCTCCTTGAGCTCGTAGCCCATCATCCGCTGGAAGGCGGGGTTCGCGTCGACGATGATCCCGTTGTCGTGGATGAACACTCCCTCGAGCGCGGCCTCGGTGAGCTGACGGTAGCGCGTCTCGCTGTCGCGCAGCTCCCACTCGACGCGCTTACGGTCGGTGATGTCCTGGAGGAAGCCGACGAGGTAGGACGGCTCGCCCCCCGTGTCGCGGATGACCGACACGGTGAGATTCGCCCAGACGACTTCGCCGTCCTTGCGGATGTAGCGCTTCTCGATGGTGTACTCCGGGAGGTTCCCGGTGCGTACGCGCTCGACGAAGTCGCGGCTCATCGCGAGGTCGTCGGGATGGGTGATGCTCTCGAGGGTGATGCCGAGCAGTTCCTCGCGCGGCCAGCCGACGACGTCGCAGAAGCGCTGGTTGATCCAGAGCCAGCGCTCGTCGAGGGTCTGGTGGGCGATCCCGACGGCGGCCTGCTCGCAGGTGGTGGCGAAGCGCGCGCGGGCGGCGAGCACTTCCGGCTCGATGAACGGCAGGAGGTAACCGCTCGCTGAACCGGGAGCGAGAAGTGGAGCGGGTCCCGCGCCATCGGGCGGCGTGGGCAACTGTTCGCGCTGCATGACATCCCTCGGCGGAGGATGCGTGATGCACGCTGGCGAAACGGCAGCGGAGCCGCGGCGCCGCTCCGGCAACATGTGTAGACGCAGCGTCGGCGTCCAGTACGAGTCTGTAACGGAAGCGTGCGAACGATCCGGCCGGGGTCGCTCCGGCTCGTGCGCGCTGCATTGATTCCGTGCCAGTGCACGCGGAGATCGCGACACGCGTTGTCCGCGCGAGGACGGGCACAACGGTCGCTGGAGATGCCGCGCCGTTACCCGTGCTCGCCGTCGAACGTCGCGCGTTCAGATGCTTTCCCCCTGGCTCTCATCCCGGAGCGGCGGATGACTGGAGTGGATTGGAAGCGCACCCTGCGCGAGATCGAGCGCGAGTACGATGGGCTGCCGCCGACGCCGTCGCTGGCGTCGCTCAAGGCGAAGAAGGCCGCCGAGGATGCGGCGAAGGAAGCCGCGCAGCGGCGACGCGAGCGGGTGTGGGTGTTCCTGCGCCTCGTCCCGGTGCTCGCGCTGAGCGTCGGCGTCGTCTACTGGCCGTACGAGGCGCGCTGCGGGTTCGAGCTCGCGGGCTATCTCGGCGCGATCGCCGCCGTCGCGTTAGGCGGCGCGTGGATCGCGGTCACGACGTGGCGCTGCCGGCTGCCGATCGCGCACGTGGTCGCGCTGCTGATCGTCGCCTGGGGCGTGACGATCGCGGCGCGCGAGGTGTTGCCGCGGCAGGGCTACGCGAAGCCCGACGCCGCGCGCGCGGCGTGGCGGTGCCCGGCGCCCTGAGCGCCGGACACCCCGACTTCCTCAGCGCACGGGCGCCCCGGCCCGCGAGGGGACCGCGAGCCTGAGCAGCGCGCCCACGGTCGGCGCGACCTGCATGATGCTCGTCGCGCCGACGATCCGCCCGGGGGCGACGTCCTTCGCCAGGACGAAGAAGGGGATGGTGCGGTCGCCGGGCTGGCTCGTGCAGTGCTCGCGCGCCGCGACCACGTTGGCGACGCAGTGCTCACCATGCCCCCCTCCATGATCGGCGGTGACGATGAGCGCGACCGCGCCGCTCGCGATCGCCGGCTCGAGCGCGGCGCGGATCGCGTCGACCACTCCGTCCGCCGCGCGCGCCGCGTCGACGTACTGCGGGCCGAGGACGTCGGCGCCGTTCGCGCCGGTGGTGTCGGTGCGGATCCAGCCGAAGTCGTGTCCCGCGAAGTCGACCGTCGCGACGTGCACGAAGAGCAGCTCCGGCGCATCGGGCGCGGTGGCGAGAGCCAGCGCCTGCGTGCGCAGCTCGTCGAGGTTCGTTCCGACCGCGGTGAGCTGATCGATGCCGAGGAAGGCGCGCGCCGTCTCGAGATCCGCGGCCGGCACGAGCGAGGACGCGATCAGCGCGGCGGAGCGCCCGCCGGCGCCCTTCACCCACTGGAACATCGTCGAGGCGCCGTTCATGGTGAGCGCGTAGCCCGCCTGCTGATCGAGCGTGTTCGTCGTCACGCCGAGCTTCGTCACGTCGCGCCCGGTGAACATCGTGAGGTGGCCGGGGACGGTGAGGGAGGGCACGACGGTCTGCATGCTGTCGGTCCACGCGGCGCGCGCCCGAAGCGCATCGAGCGCAGGCATCCAGGGGAGCGCGTCACCGCGCAGCCCGTCGATGCTGACGACGACGACGCGATCGACGGCGGGAAGCGTGGTATGAGGGGTCGCATCGGGAGCGGTCGCTCCGTCGTGACCACAAGCGGCGAGGGCGGCGCTCACCAGAACGGCGAGAGCCGGGGGGAAGATCTTCGGCATCGGGATGGCGACTGCGGGGGGATGGTGCCACGACCCGTCAGGCGACGAGCCACCCGCAACATCACCCCCCGCGCGCCGTTAGGCGGTGCGCCCGCGCACACGCTTCGCCGTGATCTTCGCTACGCCGAGACCGCTTGGCTCGCTAGCGACGCGAGCGGATCGCGATCACACCGCCCGGATGGTAGCGCCCGAACGCCGCGTTGCCAGCGACCGCGCTGAGGAAGCGGATCTCGCCGACCATGCTCGCCGAGATCGTGCGCAGCTCCTCGATGCCGCCGAGCCGGATGCCATCGAGGTAGACCACGGGACGACCGGCGTACGGGTCGGGGCTGAAGGTCACCGCGCGGGCGGTGAGGAACTGCGGGCGGAGGCGAAGCACGACGTCGTACGCCGAGCCGCCGCCGCCCGGGGCGCGCGCGATCTCCGCCGCGGCGAGGATGTCGCTCGAGCTGCGCACGTGAGGCTCGGCACCGTACATGTTGGCCATCGTGGCCATCGAGCCGGCGCTGGTGCCTGTGGCACATGCAGCGGGAATGGCGAGAGCGAGGAGGGGAGCGAGGAGCCGGGTGCGGGAAGTGCGCGGCATGAGGGCCTCCGGAAGTAGGTGCCATACGCGACGCTCGAGCGCGTGAGCAACGAGCGCTCGACGTCCTACGAGTGTTTGGCAACCCACTCCGCGACCTGGATGCACGCCTTACACAAGATTGACCCGACGCGCATGGCGCGTGGACAATGCGCGCGCGATCGGGGACATTCATTTACAAGTCGGACGTTCTCCCAGCCTCGGCCTCTCCCGATGCGGTCGCCATTCGACAGCTACCTGCTCGTTGCCTGGTGCGCCGCGGCCATCGTCGCGGTTGGTTGTGGCGACGGCGGCGGCGCCGCCGCGCGCGAAGGACGCGTTCGCATCGACTCGCTCGACTCTCCGGCGCTGGGTGTGCGCAAGCGCTATGTCGTCTACCTCCCGCGCGAGTATCAGCGCGACTCGCTGCGCCGCTTTCCCGTCGCGTACTACCTCCATGGCGCCGGGGAGAACGAATGGTCGTGGGTCCGTCGCGGCGGGATCGCGGAGGCCGCGGACTCGCTGATGAACGCCGGCGCGTC
>DATAIN010000055.1:0-1795 GCA_036262635.1 Gemmatimonadaceae bacterium
TGGAATCGAAGTGCACACCGCCGGCAGCCTCGCCGATGCGCGAACCGCCTGTGAGCGGCAGCTCTTCGATGGCGCGATCATCGATGTCTGGCTGGATGACGGGAGCGGGTTCGAGCTCTTCGCCTGGCTCCAGGAGCATCACCCGGGCGTCGCGCGGAACACGGCCTTCGTCACCGGGGACATCGCCGCCAACGCCGACCTCGGGCGCCAGGTGCACGCCATCGGACGCCCGGTGTTCGTGAAGCCCTTCGACTTCGACGAGCTCGAGGACATGATCCGCACCTGGACGCGGGTGTCGGGGGGACTGGCGGCCATCAGCGACGCACGCGAGCAGCGCGACCTGCGCGCTCGTTAGGTCGAGGCGGGGGCGGGTCGGGAGGGCTGGACGGCGCTGAGCTGACGCGCCGCCTCGGCCACCGCGTGCACGAGCCCGTCGATGTCGTCCTCGGCGGTCCGGAATCCCAGGATGCAGGCGCGCAGCGCGAAGGCGCCCCGCAATCGTGTGGACGAAATGAAGTACCGGCCTTCGCCCACCACCCGCGCCAGCACGCGCTGGTTCAGTGTGTCGAGAGCGGCATCGTCGGCGCCGTCCGGACGCACACGGAAGCACACCACCCCGAAGCGCGCGGGCGACACGATCTCGAGCGTGGGCGTCGTCCGAACGCGATCCTCGAGGCGGCGGGCCAGCATCATGCCGCGATCGATCGCGTCACGAATGGCGTCGGTGCCGAAGTAGCGAACCGACATCCATACTTTGAGCGCACGCGAATAGCGGGTGAGCTGCTCCCCGTAGTCGGCGAAGTTCACCGCCTCGTGGCCGGTCTGCGCATCGGCGAGATACTCGGGGAAGATCTGAAACGCCGCCTTGAGGCGGGCGGGATCGCGGACGAGAAGGCATCCGCACTCGAACGGCACGAACAGCCACTTGTGTGGATCGAGCGTGACGGAGTCGGCGCGCTTAATGCCAGCGAGCGCGCGGCGGCCGATGTCGGTGAGAACGGCGAATCCGCCGTACGCGGCGTCGACGTGGAGCCACACGTTCTCTCGCTCGCAGAGCTCGGCGATCTCGTGCATCGGATCGACGCTGCCGGTGTTGGTCGTTCCGGCGTTGGCGACGATCATCAACGGCACGAGCCCGGCGGCGCGATCGCGCGCGAGGGCGTCGCGCAGCTCGGCGACGTCGGCACGGAACGCGTCGTCGCTCGGCAGCAATCGCACGTGCTGGCGAGGAATGCCGGCGAGCCACGCCGCTCGCGTCACCGATGAATGCGTCTGATCCGACGCGTAGACCGTGAGCTTCGCGATGACGGATGCATCACCGCCCGTCACACGGTGACGCGCCGCAATCATGGCGGTGAGGTTGGCGCCCGAGCCCCCTGACGTCAGCAGACCGCCAGTGCCGACGGGCATGTCGAGCCACTGGCGGAACCATTCGAGCACGATGAGCTCGATCTCGTTGGGCCCGGCCGCCACCGGCCACACTCCCGCAAAAAAGTTGAAGCCCGTCGCCAACCAATCACCGAGGATGGCGGGAAAAGTCGGGCAGCTGGGGACGTACGCGATGAAGCCGGGATGCGGCTCGCGCGCCGCGTGCGGAAACACGTCGTCGCGCAGCGTTGCCAGCAGCGTCTCGAAGTCCGTACCGCGCGACGGTGCGCTCGCGTCGACCAGTCGCTCGGCCGACGCAGTGTCGAGCGTCGCGTACGCAGGCTGCTGTCGCAATGTCGAGAGATGGTGAGCCACCGTATCGGCCACGAGATGGCCGAGGCGGCGCATGGTGTCGTGATCGAGGTCG
>DATAIN010000056.1:0-15430 GCA_036262635.1 Gemmatimonadaceae bacterium
CGCGTCGCGTCGAAGCCGACGCTCGCGTCGGGGACGGTGCGGTCCTCGCCGTCCGTCCCGCGGATCGCGGCGAGGACGAGCGCGCAGTCCTCGACGCTCCGGCAGATGGGCCCGAGCTTGTCCATGCTCCAGGAGAGCGCCATCGCCCCCGTCTTCGGGACGCGGCCGAAGGTCGGGCGGAGCCCGGTCGTGCCGCAGCGAGTCGAGGGGGAGGAGATGCTGCCCAACGTCTCGCTCCCGATCGCGAAGCCGACCAGCCCCGCCGCGGTCGCCGACGCGGGGCCGGCGCTCGACCCGCTCGAGCCCTGGTCGGTCTTCCATGGATTCTTCGTCGTCCCGCCGAACCAGACGTCGCCCATCGCCAGCTCGCCGAGGGTGAGCTTGGCGACGAGCACCGCGCCCGCCGCGTCGAGCCGCTTCACCACGGTCGCGTCGTAGTCGAAGCTCTGCCCCTTGAAAGGCGGCGTCCCCCACGTCGTCGGATAGCCCTTCACCGCGAGCAGGTCCTTCGCCCCCCACGGGATCCCGTGCAGCGGGCCGCGATACTTCCCGCGGGCGAGCTCGGCGTCCATCGCCTTCGCCTGCGCGCGCGCGCGCTCCTCGGTGAGCGTCACGACGCACTGCAGCACGGGGTCGTACTTCTTCAGCCGCGCGAGATACATCTCGGTGAGCGCGAGCGAGGTCACCTTGCGCGCGCGGACGAGCGCGGCGAGCTCCGTCACCGGCCTGAAGGCGAGCTCCTCGAGGTTCTTCGGCACCGCGCCGGCGGTCACCCGGCTCGCGACGAGCTTCCGCGGCGTGGTGTCGAGCTTCATCCCGGGCAGCAGCGGGTTGAACTGCACCGCCGGCGGCACGCCGTTCTCGAGATGGACCGCGTGCAGCTGGTCGAGCTGCTTCTTCTGATCCTCGAGATCCTTCACCATCGCGGCGCGCTGCTCCTCGGTGAAGTGCACCCCCGCGATCTCCTCGGCCGCGGCGATGGTCTGCGTCGTGATCTCCGCGCCCGCGCTGACCTGCGCCCAGAGCACGCCGGGGAGCAGCGTCGAGCCGAGTCCGATGGAGGCGAAGTATCCGATGAAGGAGCGGCGGTCGCGAGGCGAGTCCTGAAGCATGGGCCTGGAAGGGTGGGAGTCGGGTCTCCCGGCGATCTTATCGTGAAGCGCAGCGCGAGGGCAGGGGCGCCGGCGGTGAACCACGAAGCCTTCAATGAGCTAGCCGCCGCGAGGTGTCGGGCTCAGGTTATCCCCACCTCCTCCCGACCTCGCCCCATGCGCCGCACGCTCACAACCCTCGCCCTCCTCCTCGCCTCCCCGCTCGCCGCGCAGCAGCAGCGCGCTCCCGCGCCGCCGCCCGACTTCGACGCCTACGTCGCGAGAGTGCTCCAGACCTTCACGGTCCCCGGCGCCGCGGTCGCGATCGTGAAGGATGGAAAGGTCGTCCTCGCGAAGGGCTACGGCGTGAAGAAGCTCGGCAGCGCGGCGCCGGTCACATCGCGCACGCGCTTCGGGATCGCCTCGAACACGAAGGCGTTCACCGCGACCGCGTTAGGCATCCTCGTCGAGGAGGGGAAGATCGAGTGGGACGCGCCGGTCGTGCGCTATCTCCCCGCCTTCGCGATGTACGATCCCTGGGTGACGCGCGAGATCACCGTCCGCGATCTGCTCGTCCACCGCAGCGGGCTCGGGCTCGGCGCGGGCGACCTGCTCTGGTGGCCCGCGTCCACCTACGATCGGAAGGCGATCGTCCACCGGCTGCGCTTCATCCGGCCCGCGACCTCGTTCCGCAGCGCCTACGCCTACGACAACGTGCTCTATCAGGTCGCGGGCGAGCTGGTGGAGGCGGTGACGGGGCAGAGCTGGGAGCAGTTCGTCTCGTCGCGCATCCTCGCGAAGGTCGGGATGACGCAGAGCAACGTCAGCCACGCCGACATGGCCGGGCCCGACGTCGCGACGCCGCACGCCGAGGTCGACGGCATCGTCCAGCCGATCGCGCCCTTCACGGGCGAGAGCACCAACCCCGCGGGCGGCATCAACTCCACCGCCGAGGACATGGCGAAGTGGATGCTCGTCCAGCTCGACTCGGGGCGGCTCGCCGACGGAGCCCGCCTCTTCGCCCCCGCGACGACGCGCCAGCTCTGGCGCATCGTCACACCCCTCGAGGCATCGGCCCCACCGCCCGAGCTGGCGTGGACGAAGTCGAACTTCTCGGGCTACGCGTTAGGCTTCTGGGTCGCGGAGTATCAGGGGCGGAAGGAGCTCACCCACACCGGCGGGCTCCCCGGGTACGTCTCCCAGGTGACGATGATCCCCGAGCTGCGACTCGGCGTCGCCGTGCTCACCAACCAGGAGTCGGGAGGCGCCTTCCGCTCGATCACCCTCCGCGTGCTCGACGCATACAGCGGCGTCGCTCCGCACGATTATCCGGCGATCTACGCGCGGATGGAGGCCGCCGCGCTCACGCGCGCCCGCGCCGCGGAGGCGTCGGCGGCCGCGGCGCGCGATTCGACCTCGGGCCCCTCGCTCCCCCTCGCCCGCTACGCCGGGACGTATCGCGACGCCTGGTATGGCGACGTCACGATCGCCGACGAGGGCGGAAAGCTCGTGCTGCGCTTCTCGCACACGCCGGGGCTGACCGGCGATCTCGTGCACTGGCAGCACGACACCTTCGTCGCGCGCTGGCGCGACCGCGAGCTGCGCGCCGACGCCTTCGTCACCTTCGCCCTCGATCCCGACGGCCGCGTCGAGCGCGCGACGATGCGCGCCGTGTCGCCGCTGACCGACTTCAGCTTCGACTTCCAGGATCTGGAGCTGGTACCGGTGCGTAGATAGCGCCGACGCGCGGGGCAGCACGAACGCCGCGGCGCCCGCGCAGATCCCCGCGATGTGGCTCACCGGCACGGGAACGAACGCGGCTCCCTGATCGCCGAGGAACACGAACGACCCGCTGCGCGCCTCCCACCACGCTTTCACGACGGTGAGCGCGAGCACCGCGATCCCGATGGCGCGCGTGCGTCCTCGTGTCGTCGCGTCCTCGAGCGCGAGGCGGACGACGAGCGCGTACGCGACGCCGGAGAGCCCGCCGTACGTCGTCACCCGCGGATCGTAGAGGAGCACCGCGGCGCCGACCGCAAGCGACGACGCGAGCATCAGCGCACCCACCCGGCGGCCGCCGCTCTCGAGGATCGCGCCGGCGACCGCGACGACGAGCAGGTCGAGCAGAAGGTGCGATGGCGAGAAGTGGACGAGGCTTCCCGTCGCGACGCGCCAGAGCTGCCCCGCCGCGACCGCGCCGCGGTCGAGCACGAGCCAGCGCTGGAGCGCGGGTACGAGCTGCACCACGAGCGCGATCGCGACGACGAGCAGCGTCGCGACGGGAAGCCGCCGCCCTCTCATCCTCTCACCGCGCCTCGCCGCCCGAGCAGCGCGGCGCCGCCGAGCGCCGCGACGAGGAGCAGCGTCCACCCGTCGGCGCTCCCGCCGCCGCGCGTGCCGCCGCGATACTCCGGCTGCGGCACCACGCGGAACTCCGCCGGGTTCCGGCGGACGCGCTCGCGGAAGATCGGGAGCTGCCGATCGATATTCGCGATCAGCTCGTCCGACGCGAGGCGGAATCCCTTCTCGCGGTCGCGGCGCATCTCCTCGGTGAGATTCACCGGCGTCGACGAGCCCTTCACGGTGCTCAGTCCGGGCGCGCGGAAGAGCAGCCGCCGGCTCGGGATGTCGTACACCACCGCGTCCATCAGCGTCCGCGTGTCCTGCTTCTCGCCCTCGACGAGGTACGCGCCGACGATGGTCCAGTAGGTGAGCGACGTCCGCTTCTGGTCGTGGAACTGGATCTGGTCGTACGACACGAGCGCGATGACGTCGACGCCGAACATCTGGCGCAGCTGGTCGAGGTTGGCGAAGCTCCCGCGCGGCGCGAGGTACGCCGACGGGATGATCTCGATCGACTTCACGAACGAGGAGTCGCGGAAGTGGTCCGCGACGCGCTGGAGCAGCGCCATGCGGTCCGCCTCGGGGAAGGGCGAGCCGACGCAGCGCCCGCCGCAGCCGTCCTCCGGCTCGGGGACGAAGGCGACGCCGACGCGCAGGGGGAGCGACAGCACCGGCACCGCGGGAGTCTCGACGTAGTTCCCGCGGTCGGGGTAGAGGTAGTTCATGACGCTCGTCGCGTGACGCTCGGGGCCGGCGGCGCACGCCGCCAGCGCCGAGAGCGCGGCAGCGGCGACGGCGAGCGACGACGATCGGTACAGGTCGCGCATTGTTCCTCCGCTGGATGACGTGAACAGGGTCCTGCTCCATTCACGTTGCGCGTCCGCGACGCGAGGGCCCATACGTCATTCGACCTAGAAGCCGCGCCCCAACGAAGCAGCCGTACAGCCACCCGATCGGCCAGGCGACCAGCGGGTCGGGAAACGCGTAGATTCCCCGCATGGACACCCAGTCACCGATGCGTCTCCTCTGGTCGTATCTCCGCCGCTACTGGAAGCTCGTGCTCGGCGCGCTGCTCCTCGCGGCGATCAACCAGATCTTCTCGCTGCTCGACCCGCTGATCTTCCGGCACGTCATCGATCAGTACGCGACGCAGTACAGCAGGTACACGCGCTCCGAGTTCTTCCGCGGCGTCACGCTGCTGCTCGGCGCCGCCGTCGGCGTCGCCTTCGTCTCACGCGTCGCGAAGAACTTCCAGGACTACGTCGTCAACCTGATCATCCAGCAGCTCGGCGCCCGGCTGTACTCGGACGGGATCCGGCACTCGCTCTCGCTCCCCTACGCCGCCTTCGAGGACCAGCGCAGCGGCGAGACGTTAGGCAAGCTGCAGAAGGTGCGCTCCGACGTCGAGCGCTTCATCGGCGCGATGGTGAACCTCGTCTTCACGACGCTGGTCGGCGTGGTGTTCGTGATGATCTACGCCTTCACCGTCCACTGGGTCATCGCCCCCGCCTTCATCCTCACCGTGCCGATCCTCGGCGTGCTGAGCTCCGTGCTCAGCCGGAAGGTGAAGACGATCCAGAAGGTCATCGTCGCTGAGACGACCGCGCTCGCCGGCGCGACCACCGAGTCGCTGCGCAACATCGAGCTCGTGAAGAGCCTCGGCCTCGCCGATCAGGAGGTCGCGCGGCTGAACGGCACGACGCAGAAGATCCTCAGGCTCGAGCTGAAGAAGGTGCGCTACCTGCGCAGCCTGAGCTTCATCCAGGGGACCGCGGTGAACGCGCTGCGGACGTGCATCCTCTTCCTGATGCTCTACCTGATCTTCATCCAGCAGATCACCGTCGGGCAGTTCTTCTCCCTGCTGATCTACTCGTTCTTCATCTTCGGCCCGCTGCAGGAGCTGGGGAACGTCATCAACATCTATCGGGAGACCGAGGCCTCGCTCGCGAAGTTCCAGGAGATCCTCGCGATGCCCCCCGACCCGAAGCCCGCGCACCCGGTGCCGCTCAGCGGCTTGAGCACCCTCGAGTTCGAGGACGTCGCGTTCAAGCACCAGAGCGCGAGCGCGCCCGCGCTGCAGGGCGTCTCCTTCCGCGTCCATCGCGGCGAGACCATCGCCTTCGTCGGTCCCTCCGGCGCCGGGAAGACGACGCTCGTCAAGCTCCTCGTCGGCCTGTACACGCCGCAGTCGGGACGCGTGCTCTACGACGGGCACCCGAGCACCACGGTGGACCTCGACCGGCTGCGCGAGCGCGTCGGGCTCGTGTCGCAGGATTCGCAACTCTTCTCGGGGACGATCCGCGAGAACCTCCTCTTCGTCCGCCCCGACGCGACCGACGAGGAGTGCCTCGCCGTGCTGCACCAGGCGGCGATGGACTCGCTCCTCGCCCGCGCCGACAAGGGGCTCGACACGGTGATCGGCGAGGGGGGCGTGAAGGTCTCGGGCGGGGAGAAGCAGCGCCTCTCGATCGCCCGCGCGCTGCTTCGCCGCCCGCATCTCCTCGTCTTCGACGAGGCGATGTCGTCACTCGACTCGCTCACCGAGGAATCGGTGAGCGCCACCATCCGCGACGTCGCGACGGGACGCGACGCGATCACGATCCTCATCGCGCACCGCCTCTCGACCGTCCTCCACGCCGACCGGATCTTCGTCCTCGAGCGCGGCCGCGTCGTCGAGGCGGGGAAGCACGAGGAGCTCCTCGCGCTGAAGGGCCTCTACTACGCGATGTGGCGCCAGCAGATCGGCGAACGCCGCCTCGACGCCCCGGTCACGAGCGCGGTGGTCGGGGGGAAGATCGTCACGCGCGTCTGACTTCGGGGAGGATGCGGGAACTCGGGAACCAGCGATGCGAGGGGGCGGCGCGCCTTCGGCGCGGCCGCGAGACGGCGATACGGGATGCGCGGATGCGAGAAACCGCATCAATCGGAAAGGGCCGACTGCGGCGCCTTCGGCGCCGCGCGTCGGCCCTTCGTCCGATCAGGTAGTTTCTCGCATCCCGTATCCCGCATCCCGTATCCCGTATCCCGCATCCCGCATCCCGCATCCCGCATCGCGGTATCCCGCCGCAGGCGGACACCCCGCATCGCTGGTTCGACGGCACCCGCATCTCCCTACCGGATCAGCCCTGTCAGGCCTCCGCCGGAAGGAGCTCTTCGTCGATCTCGTCCCCGGAATGCTCGTGCGGACGCCGTGAGCTCAGGTCGAAGGTGTCGCCCTGCGTCAGGACGTGCATGCGCAGGTCGTAGATCGACAACGTCTTCTCCACGCGCTCCTCGGCGATGTTGGTGTAGCTGACGGTCGAGCCGTCGATCACGTACACCGCGCCGTCGCCCAGCACGGTGAAGAAGCGGTGGCCCTTCACCAGGATCGCCGTGTTCTCGTCGATCCCGATCCCGAGGATCCGCGGGTTCTGCGCGACGGCGCCGATCAGCCGGCCGAAACGGCCTCGCTCGGCGAAGTGCTGGTCCACGATCGCGCCCTTGAAGAACCCGAAGCCCGGCGCCATCCGCAGCCCGACGCCGATCCGGTTCGAGCCGTTCGTGTCGCCGCCGACCATCATCGTCTCGCACACCACCGAGGCGCCCGCCGACGTCCCCGCGATCAACCCGCCGTGGCGGTGGATCTCGTGCAGCCGCTCGTAGATCGGGGTGTCGCCGAGCTGGCTCGTGATCTTGAGCTGGTCGCCCCCGGTGAAGAACACCGCGTCGGCGTCGTCGAGGACGCGGAGCTTCGCCTCCGCCTTCGCCTCCTCGCGCTTGCTGATCTCGAGCTTGTGGAGATGGCGCACGCCGAGCCCGCGGAAGACGCGCTCGTAGTCGTCCCAGATCTTCTGCGGAACCTGGCTCGCGATCGTCGCGACGACGAGCTTTCCGCGCTCGCCGACGTGATCGACGACCGCGCGGAGGATCAGCTTCTCGTCTTCCTTGTCCTCATGGCCGCCGATGATGAGGAGGCGGCCGAGTCGTCGCTTCGGCATCGAGTGAAATTCCGCGGTAGTGAGGTCGCTCACCGTAATGCATTTGGCGTGCTTCCCGCATTCCGGAAACGTGGTGTGCCCGCGCTGGAACGCGCTTTGCCCACGCCGTAGCTTCGGCTCGGTCGCGCCGGCTCCCAGCCGGTCGGGACCGTTCTTTCATTCCCCCTGCGGGTCATGGACGTCCTTCACCTGACGCTCTATGTCGCCGGCGATACCCCTCGCTCGCGACAGGCAATGGCGAACCTCGAGCGCATCTGCGCCGACCTTCTCGGAGGTCAGGCGCGGTGCGCGACCGTGGACGTGCTCGACAATCCGGAAGTGGCGGACGTCGAGCGCATCCTCACGACGCCGACGCTGATCCGCGAGTCCCCCACGCCGCGCCGCCGCGTCACCGGCGACCTCTCCGATCCGCAGCGGGTCCTCGCCGCGCTCGGCTTCTCTTCTCTCCCTCCGCACCAGACTCGATGACCCCCTCGGCCACCCGCAACACCACGCCGGCGACCGTCGCGAAGATCAGAACCGGGATCACCGGGTTCGATTCGATCTCGGAGGGCGGTCTCACGCAGGGTCGCGCGACGCTCGTCGCCGGCACCGCCGGGAGCGCGAAGACCGTCTTCGCGGTCAACTACCTCGCCGCCGGGATCATGCAGGCGAACGAGGCGGGTGTGTTCGTCACCTTCGAGGACAGCGTCGCCGACGTCCGCAGGAACGTGCTCGGCTTCGGCTGGGACATCGCGAAGTGGGAGAAGGAGGGGAAGTGGGCGTTCGTCGACGCCGCCCCCGACGCCGAGGGGCCGATCGCCGTCGTCGGCGAGTACGACCTCGGCGGGCTGCTCGCGCGCATCGAGCACGCGGTGAAACGGATCGGCGCGAAGCGCGTCTCCCTCGACTCGCTCAACGCGCTCTTCGTCCAGTTCAAGGACCACGCGATGCTCCGCGCGGAGCTCTTCCGCATCACCTCCTCGCTCAAGCGGATGGGGATCACCGTCCTCTTCACCGGGGAGCGCATCCAGGAGTACGGGGAGGTCACCCGCTACGGGATCGAGGAGTTCGTCGCCGACAACGTCGTCATCCTCCGCAACAACCTCGAGGACGAGCGCCGTCGCCGCACCGTCGAGATCCTGAAGATGCGCGGCGCGACGCACCAGCGCGGCGAGTTTCCCTTCACCCTCACTTCGGGCAGCGGCATCGTCGTCATCCCGCTCTCGCAGATCGAGCTGACGCAGAGCTCCTCGACGGTGCGCGTCACCTCGGGCGTGAAGGAGCTCGACCGGATGTGCGGGGGCGGCTTCTTCCGCGACTCGGTGATCCTCGCCTCGGGCGCGAGCGGGACGGGCAAGACGCTCCTCGTCACGCAGTTCATGAGCGGGGGCTACAAGGCGAAGGAGCGCTGCCTCCTCTTCGCCTTCGAGGAGAGCAAGGACCAGCTCTTCCGCAACGCCGCCGCGTGGGGGATGGACTTCGCGGGGATGGAGAAGAAGGAGCGGCTGATGGTCGTCAACCGCTACCCGCACGCGATGGCGATGGAGGACCACCTCGTCGAGATGCAGCAGCTGATCGACGAGTTCAAGCCGAATCGCGTCGCCGTCGACTCGCTCTCGGCGCTCGAGCGCGTCTCCTCGCTCCGCGGCTTCCGCGAGTTCGTCATCAGCCTCACGTCGACGCTCAAGAAGAAGGAGACCGCGGCGCTCTTCACCTCGACGTCCCCCTCCCTGCTCGGCGGCACCTCGGTGACCGAGAAGCACATCTCGACGCTCACCGACTCGATCATCCTTCTCCGCTACGTCGAGACCTTCGGCACGATGCGCCGCGCGCTGGTCGTGCTGAAGATGCGCGGTTCGCAGCACGACGACGCCATCCGCGAGTACACCATCGACGGGAAGGGGATGCACATCGGCGACCGGCTGAGCGCGATCAGCGGCGTTCTCTCCGGCCACACGACCTTCGAGGGTGAGTAGGGCAGCTTCGATGGCGACGCGGGACGAGCCGGTGGAGACGACCTCGGGAGAGGTGAGCGGGGATCGCCGCAGGCGCGAGCGCCGTTCGGGCTCGACCACGGCGATCCTCCGCCAGATCGTCGAGCGGCTCGCCGACGGCATCGTCATCGTCGGCGAAGACGGAAAGATCCGCTTCGCCAACCCCGCCGCCGAAGCGCTCTTCGGCCGCAAGGCGCGCGAGCTGGTCGGCCAGGACTTCGGCCACGCGCTCGCTCCCGGCGAGCACACGGAGATCGAGGTCGTTCGCCGCAGCGGCACCACCGTCGTCGCCGAGCTGCGTCTCGTCCGGATCGACTGGGAGAGCGAGCCCGCGGTGCTCGTCTCGCTGCGCGACGTCACCGACCGCCGCGAGGCGGACGCCCGCGCGAAGGAGCTGGCGCGCGAGCAGCGCGCCCGCGTCGAAGCGGAGGCGGCGAGCCAGGCGAAGTCGGAGTTCCTCGCGGTGATGAGCCACGAGCTGCGTACGCCGCTCAACGCGATCCTCGGCTACTCCGAGCTGCTCGACCTCGGCCTCGCCGGACCGCTCACCGAGGCGCAGCGGCAGCAGCTCCGCCGCATCGCGGCGAGCGGGCGTCATCTGCTCGGCCTCGTCAACGAGGTGCTCGACCTGGCACGCGTCGAGGCGGGGCGCCTCACGGTGCACCACGAGGTGCGCTCGATCGCCAGCGCGGTCGACGCCGCCCTCGTCGTCGCCGCGCCCCTCGCCGAGGAGCGCGGGCTGTCCATCCGCGCGCCGGCCGACACGATGCGCGGCATCCTCTTCGTCGGCGACGAGGACCGCGCTCGGCAGATCCTCGTCAACCTGCTCTCCAACGCGGTGAAGTTCACCCCGACCGGTGGCGCGATCTCCGTCGAGGTCGAGGTGGTGGACGAGCCCTCGCCGCGCGCGCGCGTGCACGGCGCGGCGCAGTGGGTATCGGTGTGCGTGCGTGACACCGGCGTCGGCATCGCCTCCGACCAGCTCGACGTGATCTTCGCTCCGTTCGTGCAGGCGCACGGGGGCCACACCCGCGACCGCGACGGCAGCGGGCTCGGACTGACGATCAGCCGGCGGCTCGCGCGACTCATGGGAGGCGACATCACCGCGGAGAGCGAGCCGGGAAAGGGCTCGACCTTCTCGCTCTGGCTCCCGGCAGCGGCGCCGGGCCAGACCGACGAGCCGCCCGCCGTCTCGCCGCGGTTGAGCGGCCGCGAGCCCGTGGTCCAGGGGCTCACCGAGATCGGCGAGGCGCTGCTCCGCGAGACGGACGCGATCGTCGACGAGGTGGTCGCCCGCCTCCGCCGCGAGCCCTCGATGCCCGGCGCGCGCTCGCTCCGCTTCACCCAGCTCGCCGACCACACCGCGACGCTGCTCGCCGACCTCGCCGGCGCGCTCGTCATCATCGAGGATGCGCGCGGCGAGCCCTCGCCGATGCTCGCCGACGCGGCCGAGATCCAGCGCTTCGTCGCCGATCGCCACGGCGTGCAGCGCGCGCGGCTCGGCTGGACGACGGAGGCGCTCGCACGCGAGTTCGAGCTGCTGCGCGAGGAGATCGAGCACGCGATGCACCGCGCCTTCCCGGGCGAGGCGGCGGGGCGCGTGGGTGAGGCGCTCGCGCTCGTGCGGCGCCAGCTCGAGCAGGCGGCGATGTCGAGCGCGCGCGCCCTCGAGCGCACGCAGCAGGAAGCCACCGAGCAGCGCTGAACCGCCGCGCGGCGGCTAGCTTCCGGGCGTGGCGACGATCGAATCGAACCCCGCGCGCGCGGTCCTCCCCGGCATCCTCGCCTGCGTCGCTCTCGCCGTCGTCGCGACGCTGGTGCAGTGGGTCGAGGAGCGCACCCTCGGCCACGCGATCATCGAGGCGCTCGTCGTCGCGATCGTGCTCGGGATGATCGTCCGCACCGTGCGCCCCCTCCCGCCGCGCTTCGCGCCGGGGATCGCCTTCTCGGCGAAGCAGCTCCTCGAGCTCGCGGTCCTCCTGCTCGGCGCGTCGGTGAACCTGCCCGAGCTCCTCCGCGCCGGACCCGCGCTGCTCGTCGGCATCGTCTCGATCGTCGCGCTCGGGCTGACGTTAGGCTACGGGATCGGCCGGCTGCTCGGGCTCGCGCCGAAGCTCGCGATCCTCGTCGCCTGCGGCAACGCCATCTGCGGCAACTCCGCGATCGCCGCCGTCGCCCCTGTGATCGGCGCCGACGCGAGAGACGTCGCCGCCGCGATCGCCTTCACCGCGGTGCTCGGGGTCGTGATGGTGCTCGGCCTCCCCCTGCTCATCGCCCCGCTCGCGCTGACGCACTACCAGTACGGCGTACTCGCCGGGATGACCGTGTACGCGGTGCCGCAGGTGATCGCCGCGACCTTCCCCGTCAGCGCGCTCGCCGGCGAGGTGGGGACGCTGGTGAAGCTCGTCCGCGTGCTGATGCTCGGGCCCGTGGTGCTCTTCTTCACCCTGCGCACGCGCCACAGCGGCGGCACCGCGCGCTCGACGTCGCTCGGCCGGCTGGTGCCCTGGTTCATCACCGGCTTCGTGGTGCTCGCGCTCCTGCGCTCCTTCGGGATCCTCCCGACCGCGATCGCCGCTCCGCTGCGGGAGCTCGCGCGCGTGCTGACCGTGATCGCGATGGCGGCGCTCGGGCTCGGGGTGGACGTTCGTGCCGTCGCTCGCGCCGGCTCGCGCGTCTCGCTCACCGTGACGCTCTCGCTCCTCACCCTGCTCGCGCTGAGCACGATGATGATCCTCGCGCTGCACATCCGCTGAGCGCTTAGATTCCGGGCATGCCTCTCGTCGACTTCGACTCGCTTCCCGACGACGCGCGCGTCTGGGTGTTCGGCAGCGATCGTCCGCTCGCGCCGGACGAAGCGACACGGCTGCTCGCGATGGTCGACGCGTATCTCGCGCGCTGGGCGGCGCATGGCGAGCCGCTGCGCTCCGGGCGCGACTGGCGCGACGACCGCTTCCTCACCATCGCGGTGGATCAGCGCACCGCGGGCGCCTCCGGCTGCTCGATCGACGCGCTCTTCCGCCAGCTCCAGCAGCTCGAGCGCGAGCTCGGCGCCTCGCTCGTCGGCGGTGGCCGGGTGTTCTATCGCGATGGTCGCGGCGCGCTGCAATCGACCGATCGCGGTCGCTTCACCGAGCTCGCGACCCGCGGCGAGATCGGTCCCGCCACCCTCGTCTACGATCCGACCGTCCAGACGTTAGGCGCCTGGCGGCGTTCGTTCGAGAGGCCCGTCGCGGAGAGCTGGCACGCGGCGCTGATCTAGGCTGGAGGCTGGAGGCAGTCAGCCGACTTTGCAGTTGCGCAGCTGCGGCCGCGGTCGCGGACAGCCTCCAGCCTCCAGCCTCCCGCCCCCGGCGTCACGCCGGGCGCCCCGCGTCGAACTCCTTCGCCGCTTCTTCCGCGCCCTTGAAGCCGATCCTGCTGTGCGTGCCGTCGCAGAAGGGCTTGCGGCTCGAGGCGCCGCAGCGGCAGAGCGAGACGTTGCCGTTCTTCCCCGGTTTCGCCTCGATGACGTTGCCCTCGTGATCGGTGAGCGTGAACTCACCCTCGACGAGATAGGGACCGTTCTGGCGAACCTTGATCGTCACTGGCATTACGACGGTGCTCCGATGTTCGAGTGGGTGCGCGCGGCGACGGCGTCGGCCGCGTAGCGCTTCAACCGCTGCAGGATCGCCGACAGCCCCGACTCGCGCGCGGCGAGCCCGATCCCTTCCATGACCTGCCGGACGAAATCGTCCGGGATGGCGAGCGTCGTCTCCGGCGGCTGTCCGTTCACCGCCGCGAAGAGGATGGAGAGGAACGCCGCGATCGTCGGGCTCTTCCGCGGATCGATGTCGGCGTAGAAGGAGAGCTTCCCATCGCGCAGCTCCGGGAACACGTCCACCCGCGTCTGGCATTCAGGGACGGTGAACTGCGCGCGATCCAGCTCCCGGAACCGCTCGGGGAGCGGCTCGAGCTTCCGCGCATAGCCGAGCAGCGCCTGCATCTTCTCCTCGCGCCCCATGGCGCGGAAGTGGCGGAGCACGCGATCGACGGAGGGAGGGAGCGGGGAGGACATGCGAGCAGGTTGCGGTGGGCGGGAAGCGGTCAGCGACCGCGGTCGGAGTTTCGCAACTCTAACGCCGTCGCTCACTGCCTACAGCTTATAGCCGGGTGAGCACGAAACAAAACACCGAACGAGAGACGAGCGATGCCAACCAGAAACGCGACGGCGGTATGGAGCGGCGGTGGACTCAAGTCCGGAAAGGGCGAGTTCAGCGGCGAGAGCGGGATCATCAAGGGGAAGTACAACTTCAACACCCGCTTCGGTGAGGAGCCGGGCACCAACCCCGAGGAGCTCCTCGCCGCGGCCGAAGCCGCGTGCTTCAGCATGGCGCTCAGCGTCGGCCTCGAGCAGAACGGTACTCCGCCGCAGCGCATCGAGACGAAGGCCGCCTGCACCATCGCGCAGCAGGGCGGCGGCTTCAAGATCACCACGATCAAGCTCGACGTGACCGCGAGCGTCCCCAACCTCGACGCCGCGAAGTTTCAGCAGATCGCCGAGACGACGAAGAAGAACTGCCCGGTCTCGGTCGCGCTCGCGGGGGTGGATATTCAGCTGAACGCGAAGCTCGGGTGAACGGCGGCCGTTAGCTATTAGCCGTTAGCGTTGAGCGACGGCGTCGACTGCAGTCAACGCCATTCCTTCCTGCTAATGGCTAACGGCTAACGGCCAATGGCCCACCAGCGTCACCGCCCTCCGCCTGTCGTCCCCACCAGCCGCACCACCCCCGGCACCTCGATCCCTTCGGCGCGAAACCGCTCCAGCACCGCGAGGTTGATCGCCTGCTGGATGTCCATGTGCGCGTTGTAGTCCGGCGTCAGCACGATGTACACGAGCTCGAACTCGAGCGCGCTGTCGCTGAAGCCGCGCAGGTGCGCGCGATCGAAGCGCACCGGCTGCTGGTGCTCGACGATCTCGCGCAGCAGCGCGGGGATGCGCGCCGCGAGCGCGACCGGTGTGCCGAGCGGCGCGCGGAAGACGAGTGCGACGCGCCGCTCGGCGAGACGGCGGAAGTTGCGGATCCGGCTCCGCAGCAGGTCCGCGTTCGAGACGATGATCTGCTCGCCCCCGAGGCTGCGCAGCCGCGTCGTCTTGAGGCCGACGTGCTCCACCGTTCCCTCGGTGGTGTCGACGACGATGTAGTCGCCGAGCACGAACGGCTTGTCGAAGACGATCGACATCGCCGCGAACAGATCGCCGAGGACGTTCTGCACCGCGAGCGCGATCGCGACACCGGTGATCCCGAGTCCGGCGATCAGCGTCGTGATCTCGAAGCCGAGCAGGTCGAGCGTGAGGATCAGGACGAGCCCGACGAGCCCGATTCGCACGAGCAGCGCGAACCCCTGGATCGTCGCGACGCTGGTGAGATCGCCCTGGCGGCTGCGCCGGTAGTGGGCGACCGCGAAGCTGATCACCCCGTTCCCCCAGAGGAGGAGCTGCACCATCGCGCCGACGACGAGCGCGCCATGGATCACCCGTCCCACCGCGGGGTCGACGACCAGCGTGGGCAGCGCGATCGCGATCGCGACGAGGACGATGAACGTCCATCGCGTGCGCCGCGCCAGATCGACGAAGAGATCGTCCGCCCAGTTCGCGGTCCGCGCCGCGACCGCGCTCAACCGCCGCACGATCACCCACCGCGCCGCCCCGAGAACGAGGATCGTTCCGAGGAACAGGCCGAGCGCGGTCAGCCAGTCGGTGAGCGCGTTACCCCGCCACCGGTAGTCGAGGACGTCGAGCATGAGCTGGAAGCTACTGGCACAGGCGGCAGGCAGCAGGCTGGAGGCTGGAAGCTGGAAGCTGTCGGCGACCGCGGTTGCAGCTGCGCGATCGCAGCGTGGTCGGCTAGCTGCCTCCAGCCTCCAGCCTCCAGCCTGCTGCCCCGCCCTATCCCGCCCGTCTCACCACCGCAGCCGCCGGCCCGTGCTCGCTCTCCCAGGTGTCGAGGCCATCGCAGGAGCCGCAGTTCCTGCAGCGCCAGTCCGGATCGACGTCGGTCTC
>DATAIN010000057.1:0-3307 GCA_036262635.1 Gemmatimonadaceae bacterium
CTTCGGCGGCGTGCTCCAGGTGCTGGGCGCGCCCGTGGGCAGGACGCTCGGCGGCTATGCGTTCAGCGATGCCGTGGGTGCGGGGAAGGGCGACGGCTCGATCATGATCGTCGTGGCGACCGATGCGCCACTCTCCGATCGGAACCTGCGACGGCTCGCGGAGCGCGCGCTTCTCGGTCTCGGCCGCACCGGTTCGTCGGCCTCGAATGGATCCGGCGACTACGTCATCGCGTTCTCCACCGCGCCTCAGGTACGGCGCGTGCAGCCGCGTGGCCCCCAACCCGTGCCGCGCACTCCGATGACGTTCTCCACCACGGAGCTCGCGAACGACGAAGCCTCCGCGCTCTTCGAGGGCGTGATCGAGGCGACGGAGGAAGCGATCTACAACTCCCTGTTCATGGCAACGACCGTGACCTCACGCGGCCGCACCGTTCGCGCGATCCCGCTCGACTCCGTGCGCGCGATCCTCGCCCGCTACAACGTGAAAGCGCGATGAGCGAGGCGCTCAAGACGCTCCTCGCCGAAGTCGTCGACTACGCGGGACTGTTTCCCCCCGCGGCGCTCGACATGCCGGGCGCGGTCGCCGAGTACGCCCGCAGCCGCGAGAGCGCCGACGCCTGGATGCTCGGCCGCTTCGTGCTCCCGGCGAATCGGCTCGACGAGTGGTCCGCGGCCGCGCCGACCGACGTCGACGGGTGGCGCTGGCCACTCGCGGTCCTCGCGCAGACCTTCGAGGGAACGCTGCGTCGGACGATCGACGCCTTCAATGCGCGCGAGCGTTCTCGCGCGGTGATCGATACCGCGGAGGTCCGGGCGACGACGGCGCGCGAGGTGCCGAACACGGGCATCTCGGGCGGCGTCGCGATCTTCGTCGAGATCCCGGTGGCCGACGACCCGGCGCGCCTGCTCGACGCGATCGCCGGCGCGGGAGTGCGCGCCAAGATCCGCACCGGCGGCGTCACGCCGGAGGCCTTTCCGACCGCGAAGCAGATCGCCCGCTTCGTCGTTCGTTGCATCGAGCGGGACATCGTCTTCAAGGCGACGGCCGGGCTGCACCATCCGCTGCGCGCCGAGTATCGTCTCACGTATGCCGAAGACCCGCCGCATGGCACGATGTTCGGGTTTCTGAACATCCTGCTCGCGACCGCGCTCGCGCGCGAGGGAATGCCGGAGAAGGATCTCGTCGCCGCGCTCGAGGAGCGGAACCCGGAAAGTCTGGTGGTCGGGCGCGAGTCGCTGAACTGGCGTGGCCGCGCGATCGACCTCGGCACCCTTCGCGCGACGCGCACCAAATCGATCACCGGGTTCGGCTCCTGCTCGTTCCGCGAGCCCGTCGAGGACCTGAAGACGCTCCATCTCCTATGATCCCCGGCGTCGACGAGACACACGATCCCACGCTCCGGTCGTGGGTCGCATCGGCGAACGATCGCCACACCGATTTTCCGATCCAGAACCTTCCGCTCGGCGTCTTCCGCCACGAGGGGAGCGGTGAGCGGGCGCGCGTCGGGATCGCGATCGGCGCGATGATCCTCGACGTCTCCGCCGCGGCGAAGCGCGGCCACCTCGGCGGCCCCGTCGCCGCGGCCGCCGCCGCCTGCGCCGCGCCCTGTCTCAACGAGCTCATGGCGCTCGGTCGGCCCGCCTGGCGAGCGCTGCGGAGCGCGGTGAGCGCGCTCCTGCGCGAGGGCTCGCGCGCGGAGCGGGACGCGGACGACATCCTCGTCGCCGCGGACGACGCGGACCTGCTCCTGCCGGCGCGCGTCGGAGACTACACCGACTTCTACGCGTCGATCCACCACGCGACCACCGTCGGCAGCCTGTTCCGTCCCGACAATCCGTTGCTGCCGAACTACAAGTGGGTCCCGATCGGGTACCACGGCCGCGCGTCGTCGCTGGTTCCGAGCGGGAGCGAGGTCCGACGCCCGGCCGGGCAGCGCAAGCCGCCGGAGGCGGGAGAGCCGGTGGTCGAGCCGAGCCGCGCGCTCGACTACGAGTGCGAGGTCGGCGCCTTCGTCGGCACGGGGACGGTGCTCGGCGAGCCGTTAGGCATGCACGCCGCGGCGGAGCAGCTGTTCGGCCTCTGCCTCGTCAACGACTGGTCGGCGCGGGACATCCAGAGCTGGGAGTACCAGCCGCTCGGCCCCTTCCTCTCGAAGAGCTTCGCGACGACGCTCTCCCCCTGGGTCGTGACGATGGAGGCGCTCGCGCCCTTCCGCGGGCCGGCGGTCAGACGCGATCCCGGCGATCCGCAGCCGCTGCCATACCTGCGGCACGACGACGATGCGGCGCGCGGCGGGATCGACCTCGCGGTCGAAGTCTGGCTGCGCACGCGCCGAATGCGCGAGCGCGGCGAGGGACCGGTGCGACTGAGCCGGTCGCGCTTCGCCGACATGTACTGGACGGTCGCGCAGATGGTGGCGCACCACGCGAGCAACGGCTGCAACCTGCGCGCGGGCGATCTGCTCGCGAGCGGCACGATCTCGGGACCGACGCGCGACGAGCGCGGATGCATGCTCGAGCTGACCCGGCGCGGCGCCGAGCCGGTCACGCTCCCGGACGGCGAGACACGCAGCTTCCTCGAGGACGGGGACGAGGTGACGCTGCGCGGCGAGTGCGTTCGCGACGGGTTCGTGCGGATCGGCTTCGGCGAGTGCCGCGGCCGGATTCTTCCGGCGGTCAGGATCTGACACTACATCGACGGGCAGGAGATTACGTGGCGAAAGTGAGTCAGCAGCCGTTCGAGCTGCGGAAGTCGGACATTCAGGGTCGCGGCGCGTTCGCGACGCGCCTCATCCGCCGTGGCCAGCGCGTGGCGGAGTACACCGGTGAGCACATCGACAACGACGAAGCGGACCGCCGCTACGACGACGAGAAGATGAAGCGGCACCACACCTTTCTCTTCATCGTCAACGATGACGAGGTGATCGACGCGGCTGTCGGCGGCAACGACTCGCGCTTCATCAACCACTCGTGCGATCCGAACTGCGAAGCGGTCGTCGAGGGGAAACGCATCTTCATCTACGCGCTGCGCACGATCCGGCCGGGCGAGGAGCTCGCGTACGACTATCAGTACGAGCGCACCGGCGACCATACCGAGGAAGACGAAGCGTTCTACAAGTGCCGCTGCGGCGCGCCGAACTGCCGCGGCTCGATCCTCGCCCCGAAGAAGCCGGCGCGGAGGCCGAAGCCGAAGAAGCGTCCCGCCGCGACGAAGCGGCGGAAGCAGCCGCGGCGCGGCGAGGCGAAGCGCAGGAGCGGCGCGGGCCGCCGCTGAGCGACGATCCGAGCGGCGGCGTGAGAGATGCAC
>DATAIN010000058.1:0-2608 GCA_036262635.1 Gemmatimonadaceae bacterium
GGATGCGGGACGTTGAGCTCCGTGTAGTGCGCGAGCCCCGTCATCACCAGCGCCATCAGGATGTAGAGGATGGTGCAGATGAGCAGCGAGCCGAGAATGCCGATCGGCATGTCGCGTTGCGGATTCTTGGCTTCCTGGGCCGCGGTCGATACCGCGTCGAATCCTATGTACGCGAAGAAGACGACGCCGGCGGCGCGGAGCACGCCGCTCCATCCGTAATGGCCGAACTCACCCGTCGTGTTGGGCGGAACGAAGGGGTGCCAGTTCGCGCTGTTCACCGCGGCGAAGCCGAAGGCGATGACGAGCAGCACGATCATCAGCTTCACGACGACGATCACGTTGTTGAACGACGCCGATTCCTTGATGCCGACGACGAGCAGCGCCGTCATCAGGCCGACGAGGATCATCGCCGGCAGGTTCAGGATCGCGCCGGTGCGCACCAGCGTGTGTGTTCCCTGCACCGCGTAGGGCGCGTTCACCCACTGCGTCGGGAGGTTGATCCCGAGCTCGGAGAGGAAGGCGACGAAGTACCCCGACCAGCCGACGGCCACCGTCGAGGCGCCGAAGAGATACTCGAGGATCAGGTCCCACCCGATGATCCAGGCGATGAACTCACCGAGCGTCGCATAGCCGTAGGTGTACGCGCTGCCGGCGATGGGGATCATCGACGCGAACTCCGCGTAGCAGAGCCCAGCGAAGAGGCAGCCGACGCCGGCGATGACGAACGACCAGACGACGGCGGGGCCGGCATACTGCGCCGCCGCCGTTCCGGTGAGGACGAAGATGCCAGCCCCGATGATCGCGCCGATTCCGAGCGTGGTCAGATTCAACGCCCCGAGCGCTCGTCTGAGCGTGCCGTGCCCTTCGGCACTGGCCTCGGCTTGCAGAACGGCCATGCTCTTCTTGGACCAAATACCCATGCGCAAGTCTCCAGGGAATGCGGCGAGGACGTCGAGGGGCGGGTGAGAGTGCTCCCTCCGGAAAGCCGCGGCAAGTTGCGACCCATGCCGCGTCTTTGTCAAGCAAATGCGACGTGCGAGAAGCGTCAGAAACGCGCATGGCGCCGGTGAGATCCGGCGCCATGGCACGCTCGCATCGCGAGGATCAGGAGCTGTAGTTAGGCGCCTCGCGCGTGATCGTCACGTCGTGCGGGTGGGATTCGCGGAGTCCTGCGGTGGTGATGCGCACGAACTCCGTCCGGGTGCGCAGCTCGTCGATGCTCGCGCAGCCGACGTAGCCCATCCCGGAGCGCAGACCGCCGATCATCTGGTACAGCACGTCGCCGACCGGGCCGCGATAGGGAACGCGCCCCTCGATCCCCTCGGGGACGAGCTTCTTGAGCGACATCTCGCCTTCCTGGAAGTACCGGTCGGCGCTCCCGTCCTGCATCGCCGAGAGCGACCCCATTCCGCGCACCATCTTGAAGCGGCGCCCCTCGAGCAGGAACGACTCGCCCGGGCTCTCCTCGGTACCGGCGAGCATCGATCCCATCATGACGCTCGACGCGCCGGCGGCGAGCGCCTTGACGATGTCGCCGGAGTACTTGATCCCGCCGTCGGCGATGACGGGAACGTCGCCCGCTCCCTCGATCGCCTCCATGACCGCCGTGAGCTGCGGGACGCCGACGCCGGTGACGACGCGCGTCGTGCAGATCGAGCCGGGACCGACACCCACCTTCACCGCATCGACGCCGCGCTCGACGAGGGCGCGCGCGCCGTCGCGTGTCGCCACGTTCCCGGCGACCAGCTGCACGTCGGGGAGCAGATCGCGAAGCTCCGCCGTCGCGCGGAGGACCCCCTCGGCGTGGCCGTGCGCCGTGTCGACGACGAGGACGTCCACTCCCGCGTCGCAGAGGGCGCGGGCGCGCGCGATGAAATCGCCACCCGATCCGACGGCTGCCGCGACGCGCAGGCGCCCGTGCCGATCCTTGTTCGCGCTCGGATGCTGGCGGCGCTTGTGGATGTCCTTCACCGTGATCAGACCGGTGAGCTTTCCGTCGCCGTCGACGACGGGGAGCTTCTCGATGCGGTTGCGGCCGAGGATGCGTTCGGCCTCCTCGAGCGTCGTGCCGATCGGCGCGGTGACGAGACGATCCTTCGTCATCGCTTCGCGCAGCGGGCGATCGAGATCGCGCTCGAACTGCAGGTCGCGATTCGTGATGATGCCGACGAGCTTCCCCTCGCGATCGACCACCGGGACGCCGGAGATGCGGAAGCGCTGCATCAGCGCCGTCGCCTCGCGCAGCGTCGCGTCCGGGTTGAGGGTGATCGGATTCATGATCATCCCGCTCTCGGAGCGCTTCACCCGATCGACCTCCGCCGCCTGGCGGTCGATCGACATGTTCTTGTGCAGGACGCCGATGCCCCCGGCGCGCGCCATCGCGATCGCCATCTCGGACTCGGTGACGGTGTCCATCGCCGCCGAGACGAGAGGCACGTTGAGCGAGATGCCGCGCGTGAAGCGCGACACCGTGCTGACGTCCCGCGGGTGCGTCAGCGAGTGACGCGGCGCGAGGAGGACGTCGTCGAAGGTGAGCGAAGGCTCGGCGCGAACACGCGCGTGGGAGCCTGCCTGCTCTAAACGCGACGGCCCGCTTCCGGAGCGATCC
>DATAIN010000059.1:0-5098 GCA_036262635.1 Gemmatimonadaceae bacterium
GCAGACCGGCGTTCGCCCGCAGGCGTAGTTCGCGACGTCGTGCTTGAGCGAGAGGCTGAGGTTCGCGCCGTGGATCGCCTGCTGGTCGCGATGCGAGTTGAGGTGGCGAATGAACTGCAGCGCCGCCATCACGGTGAACTCGTCGCCGTAGCCGTCCTCGCCGAGCACGCGGAAATCGTAGAGCGCGAGCCCGGGACAGACGCCGACGAGATCGTCGCGCTCGTCGGGCGGGTACTTCGCGCCCCAGTCCTTCCGCGTCCAGTTTCCGCCGAGGATTCCCGCGACGTGGGTCCCGTGGTCGATCTCCGGCTCGATGTAGTCGGCGCCGTAGGGAACGGTGAGCAAGGGCGCGAGCTCGTCCCAGTCGATCGCCCGACCGTCGTTGAGCCGCCGTGTCAGCTCCGCGGCGCGCTGCGCGACGATCACCGGATCGGGCGCGTGCGCAGACGCCTGCGTGAGCGCGGCCGGCGGGTTGGCGGGAGCGGCGCCGGCGGGCTTGGCGCCGGCCGCCGCGTGCAGCCGACGATCTTCCTCGCCGACGTCCGGATTCAACAGCACCCGGATGTTCGCGAAATCGAAGGTCGCGACGACGGTGGTGTTGTTCTTGACCCCGCGTCCGCCCGGCAGCGGATCGAACGCGTTAGGGAAAGGAGCGCTCGTCTTCGGGTCCTTCTTCCGGAACGCCTGGTGCTCGGCGTCGATCCCGCTGTCGAGGATCGCCCAGCCGATGTTGCGGGTGTCGACGTCGAAGACGCGGCGCGCCGCGTCTCCCTTCACCGCCATCACCGATCTGGCGATGGACGGGGTGACCTGGCGGTTGAGCGCGACAGTGTAGAGATAAGCGGTCTGGCCGGCCGGAGGGGCCGCGCCGTCGATGAGCGTCTCGAAGGCGGCGAGCACCGCGGTGAAGCGCCGACTGATGGCGAGGAACTCACGCTCGGTTCGCGGGGGCTCGACGTCGCCGACGATTCCCGTCGCGAGCAGCACGGTGCCGGTGATGCGAATCATCCAGAGCAGGTCCGGCGAGATCGGCGGCTCGCGCGTGGTCGTCGCGGGGCGGCGCGAGCGAGGCACGCGCATCTCGCGCGACTGCTCGGGGTCGGCCGCGCCCTCGGCCAGCTCGTCGAGCACGCGCAGTCCGGTGGCGGGGAGCCTGAGAAAGGCGGCGAGGTCGTCCTCGGGTCCGGGTACGACGTCGCGCCACCATGCGCTGAGCGGGAGGACGACGCGTATCAGCTCGTCTAAGCTGAGCCGGGCGACGACGCTCGACTGGTGATACGCCATCCGCGTCTCACGATCGTCGCCCGTGCCATGCCACGCCGCCCAGTGCGTCGACTCACGCTCCACGGCCAGCCGACGGCGGAGCTCCTTGCAGAGGTCCGGCGCCGACGAGTCGCGGTGCGGGGTGAGCAGGAGATCGGCGCGGACATTTCGATCAGCCGAGAGCAGCTCCGCGAAGCGGAGCCAGACGTCGGGCAACACCGGCGAGTCCTGGGTGAAGCGGCGCGATGCGGCCCCCTGGAACAGAAGGGTCTCCATCCATTCGCGGCGGATCGGCGGCCGCTCTCCGCCCTCCGTCGGAGCGGCGGGAGCCGCGGGTCGCCGCGGCGGTGGCTCCCCGGCGCTTCGCCTAGACTTTCGTGCGGGCATAGGGAAATCCTCCCGGTGGTGCGGCGTCGCGCAGGTAGTGCGCGCGGATCGCCGCGTCGCACACCGCGTAGCCCCAGTTGATCAGCCGCTGCTGCGTGTCCGCGCTCATCGCGGCGAGGCGCGTCTCGATCGCCGCCAGCTCGGCGGTGCGCTCCGGCGGGCAGGGAAGCGGGTTCGCCAGGCCGTAGTCGGCGATCTGGGTGCGCACGCTCCAGTACGCACCCTCGCGCTTGCCCGCGACATACGACGCGATGAGCTGTCGCTTGCGAAGGCTCCGCACCTGATTGTCGATCAGGTCCAGGATGCGCATGCTGTGGCGCGCCCAGTCGCGCTTCGGCGACGGGTCGGGCTTCATCTTTCCACCCGCGTCGCTCACCAGCACCGCGGCGCAGCGCTTCCACACGGTCTCGAGACCGAGATTGTCGTAGACGCCTCCGTCGCTGAGCACGATCTCGGTGGTGTACGGTGGGAAGCCCAGATCGGCGCCGCGGGGCGGCGGCTGCCGCGGCGGCGCGGCGGGGCGCAGCTCGCTCGGCGAGAGCACCGGTGGAAACGCGGACGACGCCGCGACCGCGACGGCGAGCCTCGTGCTCGGCTCGGGGAAGTTGCCGACGCGCCAGTCGCGCATCTCATGCTTGCTGAAGCGCCAGAGCGCACCGGATTGCACGTTGGTCGCGTTGATCGTGAAGCGCGGCGGCTCGTCAGGCAGATCCCGGAGCGTCGCCCCCTCGAAGAGGTGCTCGTCGTACGCGCCCGCGATGCGATCGCTGATCGAGCCCGGGAAGAGCAGCCCGCCGATGATCGAGCGTGCGTCGATCGTCACGCCGGCGAGTCGGCGGACGCGGTCCACGACTTCGGGGACGAAGCGGCGCGCGACACCGGTCGAGTCGAAGTCGAGCGCGCGCCAGCGGTGGGCGAGCACTCCGGCGGTGATCGATCCACCGGACACGCTCGAGATGCGCGCGAGCTTCGGCAGCAGACCGAGCTCGTTGATGCGCCAGAGTGCGCCGAGGTGGAAGACCATCGCGCGGTAGCCGCCGCCGGAGAGACAGAGCCCGATGCCGGCGAGGCGCTGCGCTTCCTCCTCGGGCTCGGGTGACTCGACAGGGCTCAGCGCGGCGTCGAGGCGCGGATCGGTCATGGGTCGGTCTCCAGCGTATCCATCCGCCCGCGATCCCACACGAATCCGAGCGAGAGGAATGAGTGGGTGTCCTGCCACTGGATGTTGTAGTAGTCGAAGCCGGCGTGATACCGCGCGAAGACCCCCCAGTGCTCGACGCGGTCGAACACGTACGACACTTCGCCGAAGCCATTGCGCAGGTGCGCCGGCGCGCCGCCGCCGAATCGCTCGGTGTACTTCGCCGCGACGCGAAACACTCCCTCGAATCGGATCGGCGGGATGCGAGCGCGCCGGCGCTCGAGCTCCGCCGTGACCGAGTACTGGTGCATCCCGTACTGGTTCGCCTGCTGAAGGTCGAGCGCGCCGGGCATCCAGTGTCCGATGGGGTGCAGCTGCAGCTCGACGCCGACGGTCTGCTGGTGGTCCATCATGGCCAGCGGCTTGAGGAGATGTCCCCGCCGGTAGTGCAGCACGATCGGGATGAAGTCCGTGGAGAAATTGCCGTTCTCGACGTTCGTGAAGCGCTTCGCGTAGAGGGTGGCGTCCTTCACCTCGCAGCCGTCACCCGCGGTGTTCACCCCCTCGCCGAGGTAGGTGCATCCGGATTGGCCGTTGGAGTAGTGGGTGAGACCGACGGCGCCCTCGAGGATGTGATAGCGATGCTTGTCGCCCGAGGGGCGCCAGAGGTGGAGCACCTGCGCATAGAGGGGGCGGATCTGATACGACGGCGTGCGCACGGGACTCGAGAAGTCCGTGGACATCCGGACGACGAACATCATCGTCACCGGCCAGACGAGCTTCGTCCCGCCCTGCTTCTGCCAGACGAGATCGTCGAGGGTGTTGTAGAAGAAATAGTGGCCGACCGCGGTCCCCTCGAAGGCGAGCTTCTTTCCCGAGGGCGTGCCCGGCGCGAAGTACGAGCGCTCGAGGAACGGCGCCTTCGCGTCCTGGGCGGCGAGCGGCGCCGCCGCGGTCACGCAGGCGAAGGACAGGGCGAGAATCCGGGGGCGCGCGCTCATGCGTTCGCCACCCGGTCGCAGGCGTCCTTACCAATGTCGAGCGAGCGGTTGATCGAGTAGCCTCGCTCGGAGCTGGAGATCGTGAACGACCAGATCCCGTCCGCCCCCTGGCGCAGCGCGTTCTGGAGGTCGGTCACCTCGTCGCGGGTGTAGCCCGTGCGGATGCTCGCGAAGACGGCGCCCTCGAACGGCTCGAAGACGTTGTCGAAGGGGCGATGTCGCAGCTCGTCGAGGATGTGCTGCCGTACGGGCCCGGTGCTGGCCGCGTCGCGCACATGCCAGGCGATGCAGACGTACACGGATCGTCCTCCCGCCACGTGACCGGACGAGGATCGCGCGGCCACGGAAATCCGTCAAGTACGGATCACGTGAATTATTGATAAGAGGTTTCTAATTCAGCGGCAAAGCGGAAGGGCCGGTGCAGTAGGAGGCGGACCTCGACGAGCACCGGCCGGCCGGTGCCACGATGGAGTGGTGCCGGCCGGCCGGTCGTCAGGGCATGTCGTCGGCGGGGTCGCTCACAGCGTCGAAGATCGGCGCGAGCGGGATCGCCAGGGTGGACGACGCGCCCGAGGGCAGCCAGTGCAGGACGTCGGTGATGATCTCCGGACGCTCGTCCTCGGGGCGCCAGCGCTCGACGAGGCGCGACTCGAAGTCCACGATCCAGTACTCGGCGATACCGGCGCGCTGGTAGCGGGGACGCTTCACGATCCGGTCGCGGCTCGCCGTCGAAGGGGACAGCACTTCGATCACGAGCAGTGGAGCCGCCACCGCTCCACGCGCGTCCCGCGTGCTACGAGGCACGACGACGATGTCCGGCTCGACGACGGTGTCGTCGCCGAGGTCGACGTCGAAGGGTGCGACGATGACCTCGCCGATGGGATTGTCGCGAAGCCAGGCGTGCAGCACGACGAGTAGCTCGACGACCACGCGCTGATGCCGCCTGCCAGGAGACGGGGTCACGTGGTGCACCCCGTCGACGATCTCGTGACGGCGGCCGTCCTCGGGGAGCGCCTCGAGCATCGCGCGGGTCCAGCGGACCGGGGGTTGGAACGCGGCGGGCATGACCATATCAATCGCCTCGGCGACGAAGGGGGCGCAAGTGGCATGTCGCGAGCAGGCGCCGCCGGCCACGCCGTTGCGCCATCGGAAGCCCGCGCTCAACATCCCACCCCATGTTCATCGAGCAGATGGACCTCCGGTCGCTCGCGCTGTTCGTGCTCGTCTGCGCGATGCTCGCCGCGGCGCGGTGGTACATGCGCGTGCCGCGGCGGAGGGAGCGCGTCTGGCGGCTGCTCGCCCGGCGATG
>DATAIN010000060.1:0-3256 GCA_036262635.1 Gemmatimonadaceae bacterium
CGTGCTGCCGTCGAGGTTGAAGGAGTAGCCCGTCGGCATCACGAAGGCGACGATCCGCTTCGGCACCCCCAGCGCTTCCATCGACTGCATCGCGCGCGGCAGCGCCGCCTCGGACGAGGCCGTGGTGAAGGCGATGAGCCAGGGCTCCTTCACCGCGTTGAAGAAGCGCCGGAGCGGCACCTTCATGATCAGCGCGATCGGCAGCAGCACGAGCAGCGCGAAGGCGATGAGTGCCACGTAGAGCGTCCCGACCAGCTTCGCCAGGTTGACGAGCACGCCGATCCCGCTCTTCCCCACCGTCACCGCGATCGCGGCGCCGATGCCGATGGGCGCGAACGCCATCACGACGGCGACGAACTTGAACATCACCTCGGAGAGCGACTCGCAGAAGGCGAGCATCGTCTCCTTCGCCTTCCCCTTCGTCCGCGCCAGCGCGACGGCGAAGATGATCGAGAAGAAGACGATCTGCAGCACCTCGTTGTGCACCCACGCCTCGGCGAAGCTCGCCGGCACCGTGTGCTCGAGCACGCCCGCGAGCGTCACCTGCGTGTGCGTGAACTGCGCCGCCTGCGTCGTGTCGGCCGTGGCGAGCGACACCCCGACTCCCGGCTTCGCGACGTTCACGGCGATCAGACCGATCGCCAGCGCCAGCGTCGTCGCGATCTCGAAGTAGATGATCGAGCGCAGGGCGAGCTTCCCGACCTGCTTCATGTCGTCGCCGTGGCCGGCGATTCCCACCACCAGCGTGCCGAAGATCAGCGGCACGACCAGCGACTTGATCATCCGCAGGAAGATGTTCGACAGCGGATTGAGCGCGACGCCGATGTTCGGCCAGAGCGCGCCGATCACGATGCCGAGGATCACGGCGACGACGATCCACTGCGACTGCGTCCGGCGCCTGAGGAAGGTCCACATCGTCGGCGTCTCCTAGTCCTTCTCGATCGGAGGGGGCGGCTCGAGCTCCACCGGTCCGCCCCCGCGGCGGAGCGTCGAGTTCTTGAAGCCGTAGGCGAAGTAGAGCGCGAGGCCGATCACCAGCCAGATCGCGAAGCGCTCCCACGCCTTCGGCGGCAGCCCGTACATCGTGTAGAGGCACGCCGCCGCGCCGACGAGCGTCGTGAACCAGACGAACGGCACGCGGAAGGGACGCGGCCTGTTCGGATCGGTGTACCTGAGCACCAGCACCCCGATGCACACCAGCGCGAACGCCGAGAGCGTCCCGATGTTCGTCAGATCGTACGTCGCGTCGTCGTCCACGACGAGGGCAGCGACGGCGACGAGCACGCCCGTGATGATCGTCGTGATGTGCGGCGTGCGGTACTTCGAGTGGATCTTCGCCGCCCAGGGCGGGAGGAGGCCGTCGCGCGCCATCGCGAAGAAGATGCGCGGCTGCCCGTACTGGAAGACGAGCAGCACCGCCGCCATCGACACCATGGCGCCGAGCGAGATGAACCAGCCGAAGGTCTTCAGCCCCGCGACGTCGAAGGCATGGGCGAGCGGATCGGCGGACTTGAGCTGCAGGTACGGAATGAGCCCGGTCGCCACCGCCCCCACGATCATGTAGATCACCGTGCAGATCGCCAGCCCGAGGAGGATGCCGCGCGGCATGTCGCGCTGGGGGTTCTTCGTCTCCTCCGCCGCCGTCGAGATCGCGTCGAAGCCGATGAAGGCGAAGAAGACGATCGCCGCGCCCTGATGGATCCCGCGCCACCCGTTCGGCGCGAAGGGCTTGTAGTTGGCCGTGTCGATGTGCATCGCGCCGACGATCACGAACACGGCGAGCACGATCAGCTTCACGACCACCATCGCGTTGTTCACGCGCGTGCTCTCCCGCACCCCGATCACCAGCAGCCAGGTGATCGCCATCACGATCAGGAACGCCGGGAGGTTGATCAGCACCGGGCTGCCGCCGACGTGCGGCGCGGTGTCGAGCAACGCGCGGATCGCCGGGTCCGAGCTCGAGTGGACGTCCCAGTAGCCGTGTGTCAGCCAGTCGGGGATGTGCACGCCGAACCCGGAAAGGAACGACACGAAGTAACCCGACCAGGAGATCGCGACCGCGACGTTGCCGACCGCGTACTCGAGGATCAGGTCCCAGCCGATGATCCAGGCCACGATCTCGCCGAGCGTCGCGTACGAGTAGGCGTATGCGCTCCCCGCCTGCGGGATCATCGACGCGAGCTCCGCATAGCACAGCGCCGCGAACCCGCAGACGAGGCCGAGCAGCGCGAAGGAGACGATCAGCGCGGGCCCCGCGCCGTAGCGGATGATCTCGCCGCTCGGAAGGGTCTCGCCCGCCGCCGCGGTGCCGAGCGTCGAGAAGATCCCCGCGCCGATGACGGCGCCGATCGAGAGCAGGACGAGATCGCCGACGCCTAACGCGCGACGCAACCCGCCCTGATTCTCGCCCTCGGCGAGCAGCGCGGCGATCGGTTTGCGGGAGAAGAGTCCGGGCATCGGTCCGTGGGAGGAGCCTGAAAACGAGGAGACGGGGGGCGGCTTCACCGCCCCCCGTCTCCGATCACGACTAGATGAACAGCGGCGCCAGCACGAGCGTGATCGTGCTGAGGAGCTTCACGAGCACGTGCAGCGACGGACCCGCGGTGTCCTTGAACGGATCGCCGACCGTGTCGCCGACCACCGCCGCCTTGTGTGCGTCGGAGCGCTTTCCGCCGTAGACGCCGGTCTCGATGTACTTCTTGGCGTTGTCCCACGCGCCGCCGCCGTTGTTCAGGAAGCCGGCCATGAGGATGCCGGCGATCGTGCCGACCATGAGCAGCGCGGCCACCGCCTCGGCGCCGATGTGCTCCGTGCCGGTGTTGCCGAAGCGCTTGAACACGATGCCGACGACCACCGGGAAGAGCACGACGAGCGCACCGGGGAGCACCATCGCCTTCAGCGCGCCGACGGTGACGATGTCCACGCAGCGGCCGTAGTCCGGCTCGTCGGTGCCCTGCATGATCCCCGGCTTCTCGCGGAACTGCCGGCGGACCTCGGTGATCACGCTGGACGCCGCCTTGCGGACCGCGGTCATCGCCAGCGACGAGAACCAGAACACGAGCATCGCGCCGAGCAGCCCGGCGACGAAGACGAAGGGCTTCGACAGATCGACGTGCAGCACCTCGCCGGTGTAGTTCCGCACCTCGTCCAGGTACGCCGAGAAGAGCAGGAACGCCGCGAGCGCCGCCGAGCCGATCGCGTAGCCCTTCGTCAGCGCTTTCGTCGTGTTGCCCACCGCGTCGAGGCGGTCGGTCTT
>DATAIN010000061.1:0-3433 GCA_036262635.1 Gemmatimonadaceae bacterium
CGTCGCTCTCCCCGCGAGCACGACGGTCATCCTCGCCCGCCACGCCGAGCGTCTCGACCAGACTGCTGATCCGCCGCTGAACGAAGCGGGAATGGCGCGCGCCGAAGCGCTGGTGCAGGTCCTCGATACGGTCCGCGTCGACGCGGTGATCACCACCCAGCTCCAGCGGACCCGCCTCACCGCCGCGCCCTTCATGGCGAAGCGCGGTCTCGAGCCGGTGGTCGTCGCGACGGGGCCGCTCGACCAGCACGTCGCGGCGGTCGCGTCGCTCATCCGCGAGCGCTACTCAGGAAAGACGGTGCTCGTCGTCGGCCACAGCAACACCATCCCCGCCATCGCCCGCGCGTTAGGCGCGACGTCGGCGCGTCCGCTCGCCGACACCGAGCACGGCGACCTCTACATCGTCCGCAGCGACGGCGCCCACGTCACCGTGACGATGGGACGCTTCGGCCAATGAGCGACTCCGCGGACGCGCGCGCCCTCCTCCGCCACACGCTGGCGACGCTCGCCTACCGCGCGTCGAAGGCGCTGCGCGATGCCCCGAAGGAGTTCGCCGACCATCGCATCAGCCCGACGTCGCGCACGCCGCTCCAGCTCGTCGGCCACCTCGGCGACCTGTTCGACTGGGCCTTCGCGATGACGGACGGGAAATGGACCTGGGCGGCGAACAGCATCGGCGAGTGGGACGCGGAGGTCGAGCGCTTCTTCGCCGCGCTCGCCCGGCTCGACGCGCGACTCGCCTCCGGCGAACCGTTAGGTCATCCGCCGGAGGTGATCTTTCAGGGTCCGATCGCCGACGCGCTCACCCACGTCG
This sequence comes from Gemmatimonadaceae bacterium, assembly GCA_036262635.1. GTDB lineage: Bacteria > Gemmatimonadota > Gemmatimonadetes > Gemmatimonadales > Gemmatimonadaceae > JABFXC01. Next base: position 815 of record DATAIN010000061.1, read on the forward strand.
GCCAGCTCAACATGATCCGCGGCGCGATGGGCTCGCCGGTCCGCCCCGAGAGCTATGGCCGCGCGACCATCAAGGCCGGCCGGGTCGGCCGCGATCAACCGGCGCCGAAGGCCGAGTATGATGGAGACGCGAGCGCGAAGCGGCGCTAGCGACTGCAGGTGAACGTGGCGTCGACCGTCACGCCGTCGGCTGTCTTGCCCTGGACCCGCGCCGTGAACAGCGGGCCGTCTCCCTGTGCAGTGGCCGTCCCCGATCCGCGCCCTTCCTTCGGCTGGATCTGGATCTCGTAGCGCGTCTTCGGGTTCCGCGTGTCCGCGACCGTCCCCGTGAGATGGAAGTTGTCGGTTCCACCACCGCGGGCTGCCGAGAGGTCCTCGATGGCGAGTCCGGCAATGTAGATCTGCCGCCCGGTGGGATCGTCGTCACCATCGAAGTTCAGCGGCTCGAGCTGCGCGCTCCCCGAGTTCTGGCCCATCGGCGACAGGTCGTTGCACATGCCACCTTCCGCCGCACGCTCGAAGGCACCCGCGGCGGGGCCGCCCTGAAGCGCGAACCTGGCGGCAACATGCTCCGCCGTCGCAGGGGCGTCGGTGTCGACCGCACCGGAGGCCTGGCCCGTGTCGCTCGAGCTGGCGTCGTCGCCGCCGGACGAGCATGCGACTACCACGGGCAGGACGACGAGGAGGGAGAGAGAGCGACAGCGCATGCGCACGGCCTCGGCAGTGAAGGGAAGCGGGAGAGCTACAGTCTCCCGAAGCCTTCCGCAACCACGGCTCCGCCCGGCAACCTTCGCCAGCGCTCGCTTCCTCTTACCAAGGGTCGGGCCCGCCCTCCGCGCCCCTCCGCGCCTCCGCGTTCAACCGGGCCGGCGAGCGCGCGACGTCGCTAGGGGCACGCTCAGGGCTTGCACTCGAGCCATGCGTTGATCAGGACGGCGCCGGGTCCCTCGGTCGTCCGCCCACCCACGCTGACCAGGAAGTACGGCGCCGTGCGGCCGAAGCTCGCGGTGCCACTCCCGATCCCGTTGGTCGGATCGAGCACGAAGGTGCGACGCTGGGTCGTGTCGGTCGCGAACACGGGCGGCGCGATGAGGTCGGCTTCCATCCGGAACTTGCTCGTCGGAGTGGTCTCCGACGTCGCGTCGTCGATCCTGATCTCGAGCGACACGACCTGCCGTTCCGTCACCCCATGCGGTCCGACGACGAACACCGGCTTCGTGATGCGGGCGACGGCGCCGTTCTTTCCGTGGCGCGCGCAGAAGCCGTCGGCCTTCTCCACCCACCCGCCGAAGCTGAATCCATCGCCGTACGCCCGGACGTTACCCTCGAGGTGAGAGGCGGGGGTGGGCTCCGCTTCGCTGGTGGCGCATCCACCCGCGACCGCCGTCGCGAGAAGGAGGGCGACGAAGCGAGCAGGCGGGCCTGCATTCAGCGCGAGCACTCGAACCTCGCGCTGATCGTGAGGCCGTCGGCGTTCCTGGCGTCGAGCTCGACCTTGAACGCGGTCTCGGGACCGCCGACCTTCACGTAGCCGAAGCCATTCCCGGCGCGGGGGGCTGCCGAGACCTGCAGGCTCGTCGCATCGCTCGGGTAGACCGTCATCGAGACCGTGAAGTTGCCAGTGCTGGTGCGCGCGTCGATGAGCCGCGGGATCTCCAGCCTGAAGCTGGAGATGTTGCCATACCCGCCGGCGGTGCCGGGGACCAGCACCAGCGCGCCCGCATCGATCCCTGGCTTCCCGGTGTAGCTGCACGCACGCGGCCCCCCGCCGGAAAGCCGGAAGTTGCCCTCGCGTCCGGGCGTCCCGACCCGGATGATTCCATGCACCTTCGTCGTGGGCGCGGGGTGCGGCTCCGGGCCGATCTGCACATTCGCGCCCGACGGATCGCCCTCGGGAATGAAGTCGCTCGGTGAGCAGGCGAACGCGGCGATGAACGCCAGAGGCATCGTGCGGGTCGCGAAGCGAAGGAGGCGCATGGAGTCGGCGGCGAGGAGGTCGTCGGGTGCGCACCAACGACGATCAGCCCCTCCGCCAGCAACCCTTCATCGACTGCGCACCCTCTTACCAACGTCCGGTCCGCCCGCTACGTAATTAGTGCTCACCCACGCACAACTCATCAGTCTCCACATGCGACAGAGTCCCCGACTCCTGGCGCTCGCCTCGCTCGCATTCGGCGCGGCGTGCGCGAAGCCGAAGGCATCGACCACTCCATCTCCCGCGCAGCAGCCCGGGTCGCGTCCAGCCGGCGCGGTCCAGGGTCCGCAGCAGGGCGGACAGCAGCAGGGAGTCGGCGGCGCCGGCGGCGCCGGGCTGCCCGAGCCCAACCCGCGCCCCTACTCGCAGGTCATCACCGGGCAGGCACGCTCGCGCGACGGTCTCTACAAGGTCCACCGCATCGGCTCGCGCCTGTTGTTCGAGATCCCGCGTCGCGAGCTGAACCGCGATCACCTCCTCGTCAGCGAGATCGCGAAGACGACCCTCGGCGTCGGCTACGGCGGGCAGGCGCTCAACAACGGCGTGCTGCGCTGGGAGCGGCGCGACAACCGCGTCCTTCTTCGCCGCGTCTCGTACGGCGTCATCGCCAGCGACACGAGCAACCCGGTCGTCGCCGCCGTCAGC
>DATAIN010000062.1:0-2325 GCA_036262635.1 Gemmatimonadaceae bacterium
ATCCTCGCCGCGCACGAGGCGGGGGCGGACGTCGTGAAGGTCACTCCCGCCGAGGTGCTCGGCCCGGCGTTCATCAAGGGCGTGCTCGCACCGATCCCCTTCCTGAAGCTGATGCCCACGGGAGGCGTGACCCCGGACAACGTCGGCGACTGGCTGCGCGCCGGTGCGGTGGCGGTGGGCGTCGGAAGCGCGCTCGTCGATCCCAAGCTGGTCGCGGCCGGGGAGTTCGCGGTGCTCACCGAACGGGCGCGGCGGATCGTCGCCGGCGTCGCCGCCGCGCGCGCGCGATGAGCCCCCGCCCCCGCGTCGTCACCTTCGGGGAGCTGATGCTGCGGCTCTCGCCGCCGGGGCAGGAGCGCTTCTTCCAGTCGCCGGAGCTCCGCACGTACTTCGGCGGAAGCGAGGCGAACGTCGCGGTGAGCCTCGCCCACTTCGGCGCGCGGAGCGACTACGTGACGCGGCTGCCGGCGAACGCGATCGGCGACGCGGCGGTGCGTGCGCTGCGCGCCGAGGGGGTCGGGACGGAGGGGATCGCGCGCGGCGGGTCGCGGATCGGCATCTACTTCGTCGAATCCGGCGCCGACCTGCGCCCGATGCGCGTCGTCTACGATCGCGGCGGATCGGCGTTCGCCGAGCTCGATCCCGGCGGGTTCGACTGGCGCACCCTCCTCGCCGGCGCCGACTGGCTGCACCTCTCGGGGATCACTCCCGCGTTAGGCAGCGGGCCGGCGCGCGCCGCCGCCGACGCGGCCGCCTGCGCGCGCGTGCTCGGCGCCACGGTCAGCCTGGATCTGAACTACCGGCCGGCGCTCTGGGCGGGGCGCGACCCGATACCGGTCGTGCGTCCGCTCGCCGCGGCGGCGGATCTCCTGATCGGCAACCCCGGCGCTGTCGAAGCGATGCTCGGGATCGGCGCGAAAGGGGAAGGGGTGCCGCGGCTGACCGCGATCGCCGAGCGGGTGCACGCGGAGATCGGCTGCCGCATGGTGGCGATGACCCACCGCGAGGTGCTGTCGGCGAGCGAGCACGGATGGAGCGCGGCGCTCCACGACGGACCCTCGCGCGCGACGCACACGTCACGGCGCTATCAGGTGCGGCTCGTCGACCGGGTGGGAGGGGGGGACAGCTTCGCGGCGGCGCTGATCCATGCGCGGCTCGCCGGACGCGCCGCGCCGGACGCCGTCGCCTTCGCGACCGCGGCGAGCGCGCTCAAGCTGACGATCCCCGGCGACTTCAATCGCGTGTCGGTCGAGGAAGTGGATCGGCTGCTGGAGGCGAGCGGCTGACGCCCGTCGCACGGAACGAGGAGCCGGCGCCCGCCCGCCGGTGAACGCAGGAGGGGGAAGCGCACAATGGCTCGGCAGCCTTCGTGCGCTTCCCCCTCCTGGTCTTCCCGCGGCGCCTGACGGCGCCGGCTCACTATTTCCGCTCGTCGAGCAGCTTCTGCGCGGCCATCATGTGCCCCTGGAAGGCGGGGGCGACGGTGGTCTCGAGCTTCTTCAGCTCCTCGTTCTGCGTCGCCGGGAGCAGGGTGTTCGTGACCGCGTCGAGCACGGCCTTGTGGTAGTCGACCTCGTGCTGGAGGAAGACGCGGTCGAACGCCTTGCCGCGCGCCGCCCTGAGCTCACGCAGCGCCTCGAGGTGCGCCTGGTAGAGCGCGAAGTCCTTGCCCGGCGGGGTCGGGGTGACCTTCAGCTTCTTCGCGAGATCGCGCCCCTGCTGGCGGACGACCTTGTGGTCGTGCATGAGCATGCGCCCGAAGTCGCGCACTTCCTTCGTGGTGCCCTTCTTCGCGGCGAGCTGGCCGGTCTCGATGTCCCAGCTGTTGGCCGCGTCGAAGATCGCGACGATGGTCGGATCGTCGATCGCGCGGCGGGCCGCGGGCTGCGTGGCCGGCGCGGCGGTCCGCGTCTCGGGCGTGGGTCCCTGAGCGAGGGCGAGCGTCGATCCGAACGCGAGCGAGGCGGCGAGGGTGAGCGCGCGCGCGGCGAGCGAGGAGGTCTGCATGGTCGTGCTCCGGTGAGTGTTCGGGGCCCGGCGCGCGTCACGATGGCGGCGTCCGGCCTGACTCCAGGCTACGGCAGGGCCCACAATTTGTCAAGTTTTCTTTTGACTTATTGAGTCCGGGCTCGCTGCGTGCTATCCTATGGGTGACCGCGCAGCGGAGGGCGCATGAGCTGGTGGAACCGACATTTCGGCGAATCGACGCGCGGCAAGGTGGTCGCGCTGCTGCGGCGTGGAAGCCGGAGCGTCGAGGAGCTCGCGAGTGAGCTCGAGCTCACCGACAACGCGGTGCGGGCGCAGCTCGCGACCCTCCAGCGCGAC
>DATAIN010000063.1:0-2356 GCA_036262635.1 Gemmatimonadaceae bacterium
GCTGGAACCCGGATAGGCGGCCGGCGGCGGCTTGCCCGCCGGCGGGAGCGCGATCCGGGTCGCCGGGACGGGGCATGCGCTGCGCTCGAGCGCCCGCTGGACGGGAAGCGTGGGCCGCGCGTCGAAGGTCCATTCCTCCTCCCCTCCGACGTCCCGAAAGCCGCCGAGCACGATGCGACCGTCAGGCAGCTGCTGCCAGTAGTCGAGGCCATAGCGCGAGTACACGGGCCGCGGATACTCCACGTCGGTTGCCGGCGCAGTCCCGATCATCTGCAGTCGAACCGTGCGAACGCGGCCGGCCAGCTCGGGAAGCACGCGTTCGAGACCACCATCCACCGCGACGATCACCGCGCCAGCGCGCACGCGACCCTTCGCGGTCATCACATCGCCCGCGCTGATCCGCGCCGCCTTCGATCGCTCGAACAACCGCGCACCCGCGTCGAGCGTCGCGCGCGCGAGGATCCGGCAGCGGAGCAGCGGCTGGAAGCTCGCGTCGCGCGGGAAGAGCAGCCCCTCGCCCTCGGGTCCCGCGTAGCGCTCCACCGGCAGCCCATCGACGTGCATCGCCGCCCGCTGTGCCTCGCAGTCGGCGAGCTCCTCGTCGTCGATCGCGATGCGCAGCGATCCCGTACGCCGCACCGCCTCCGGCGTCTCGGCCGCGATGCGTTCCAGCTCCGCGAGCGTGAGGCGCCAGGCGCGCGCCGCGCGCTCGCGACCGTGGGCAGTCGACGCTTCATGGTGGAACGCAGCGATGCCGGCGAGGAGGAAGCCTCCGTTGCGCCCCGCCGCGCCACCTCCGACGCGTCCCGCGTCGATGCCGACCACCGACATCCCGAGCCGGCGCAGCTCGCGCACGCACGACAGTCCGCTGCCACCGAGCCCGATGACGCAGACGTCCGCCGAGACTACCCCGTCGAGCGGGGGGAGATCGAGCGCAGGCGCATCTTCGGCCCAGAGCGGCGCACCGGCGTTGCGCTCCCCGGTCGTCTCCAGCGAGTCAGACACGACGCGTCTTCCACCGCCCGCCGCGGAAGAGCAGCCCTCCCGCCACCGCCATCAGTGAGAAGGCGCCGGTCATCGCGATGAACACGCCGGTCGGTCCCATGCCGACACGGTCGGCCAGCAGCCAGGCGAGTGGGATCTCGAAGAGCCAGAAGCAGAAGAGATTCAGCAGCGTCGGCGTCTGCGTGTCCCCCGCTCCGTTGAACGATTGCGTGAACACCATCCCGTAGCCGTAGAACAGGAATCCCAGCGCGATGATCCGCAGGCACTGCGACGCGTACGCCGCGACCTGCGGCTCGCTGGTGAAGATCGCGACGATGTGCGGCGCGAACAGCACGAAGATCACCCCGACGCTGCCGAGGAACGCCGTCGCGAAGCCGCCGGCCACCCACACCGCGCGCTCCGCCCGCTCCGGCTTCCCCGCGCCTAACGCCTGACCGACCATCGTCGCGGCGGCATTGCTGATCCCGAAGGCGGGAAAGAGCGCGAAGACGATCACGCGGATCCCGATCGTGTACCCGGCCACCGCGTCGGCGCCGAACTGCGAGATGATCCGCACCAGGCCGATCCAGCTCGCCGTGCCGATGAAGACCTGCACCGTGCCGCTCGCCGAGAGACGGAGGATGCGTCGCACCAGCGGCAGGTCGAGACGCCAGTGGTGCGGCCGCACGGCGAGCCGTCCCTTCCCCCGCAGCAACCGCGACGCGGCGAAGATCACTCCGGTGCTGCGACCGATAGTCGTCGCGACGGCGGCCCCGGTCACCCCGAGGCGCGGGAAGGGCCCGAGCCCGAAGATGAGGCAGGGGCCGAGCACGATGTTGAGGATGTTCGCGAGCCAGAGCACGCGCATCGCGATCGCGGCGTCTCCCGCGCCGCGGAACACCGCGTTGATCAGGAAGAGCAGGAGGATGCTCGCGTTTCCCGCGAACATCATTCGCGTATACCCGCTCCCGGTGGCGATGATCTCCGGTGACGCGACCATCGTCGCGAGAAGCCGCGGCGCGAGCACCGCGCCGCTCACGCCGATGATCACCGCGACGATCAGGCCGACGATGAGCGCCTGCGCCGCGGCGTGGGCCGCTCCCTCCCGATCGCCCTCACCGAAGCGGCGCGCGACCATCGCCGTCGCGCCGATGGCGAGCCCGATCGCGATCGCGTACACCACCGCGAGCATCGATTCCGTGATGCCGACCGTCGCGACCGCGTCTGCCCCCAGCCGCGCGACGAAGAAGACGTCCACCACCGCGAAGACGCTCTCCATCACCATCTCGAGCACCATCGGGATGGCGAGGATGAGGATGGACGTGCCGAGCGGACCGCTGGTGAAATCGCGGTGCGATCCGCGCAGCGCCTC
>DATAIN010000064.1:0-1746 GCA_036262635.1 Gemmatimonadaceae bacterium
CGAGGACATGGAGCTGCCGCGGCTTCCGCGCGAGCACTGGGTCGAGCCGATCCCCGATGCGATGGCGCTCCCCGCGGAGTCCGATGCGAATCCGGAGGAGCGGGCGCTGCTCCGCGAGAGCATCCGGCTCGCCTTCGTCGCCGCGCTGCAGTATCTCCCGCCGCGCCAGCGGGCGGTGCTCCTGCTGACGCAGGTGCTGAACTTCAGCGCGGCGGAGACCGCAGCGACGCTGGAGATGAGCGTGGCCGCGGTGAACAGCGCGCTGCAGCGGGCGCGCGCGACGCTCGACGCGCGCAATCCCGTGGTGGTCCCGCGCGCGCTGAACGCGGAGCAGCGGAAGCTCGTCGCGCGATATGTCGAGGCCTTCGAGCGCTACGACGTCGCCGCGCTCACCTCGCTGCTCCACGAGGAAGCGACGCTCTCGATGCCGCCGTACGAGCTCTGGCTGCAGGGGCACGAGTCGATCGCGAAGTGGCTGCTCAGCTTCGGCATCGGCTGCAAGGGCTCGCGGCTCGTGCCGGTGGAGGCATGCGGCGGGACGCCCGCGTTCGCGCAGTACCGCGACGGGGGCGCGACGCCCTGGGCGCTGCTCATGCTCGAGCTGGAGGGCGACCGGATCGCGAGCATGACCTCCTACCTCGACGTCGAGACGCTCTTCCCGCGCTTCGGTGTGCCGATGCGCCTCACGAGCTAGGCCGAGGCCGGGCAAGGGGTTACCGTCCCGGCGAAAATTCCTTCGCCGGGACCGATGAGTTTCGGGGGTGGCGCCGGTCCAATGCTGTGAACCCCAGCCGAGGCCACAGACAATGTCCACGTATCTGCTCGACTCCGCGGCGGTCGCCGCTCCCGCCACCCGCACGACGAAGGCATCGCTCTGGACCGGTCGCGTGCTGAGCGCGATCGCCGTTCTCTTCCTCACCTTCGACGCCGCGATCAAGCTGGCCGGCGCAAAGGAGGCGGTGGAAGGGACGACGCAGCTCGGCTGGCAGCCGCACCACCTGCCGATCATCGGCTGGATCCAGGTCGTCTGCCTGGTGCTCTACCTCGTGCCGCGCACCGCGCCGTTAGGCGCCGTGCTCTGGACCGGCTACCTCGGCGGCGCGATCGCGACGCACCTCCGGCTCGACAATCCGCTCTTCACGCACATCCTCTTCCCGATCTACGTCGCCGCCCTGCTCTGGGGTGGCCTCTATCTCCGCGACGCCCGCGTCCGCGCCGCGATCGGTCCGAAGCGCTGATTCTCTCTCAACCCTTTTCCGAGAACTGTCATGTCGACCACCCAGGCTCCCGCCCCGACGATCACCAACGCCGCCACCCGGCCGACGACGCCGCACAAGCTGTTCGTCAACATCCCGGTGAGCGATCTGCAGCGCTCCATCCGCTTCTTCGAGGGACTCGGCTTCGCCTTCAACCGCCAGTTCACCGACGGGACCGCGACCTGCATGCTCGTCGGCGAGGACGCGTACTTCATGCTCATGATCCGCGACCGCTTCGCCGGCTTCACGAAGCGCCCGGTCGGCGACCCTCAGCGTGAGACCACCGCGCTCTTCGCGCTCTCGGTGAACAGCCGCGACGAGGTCGACGCGATGGTGAAGCAAGCCGTCGCCCTCGGCGGCTCCCACGCCCTCGACCCGCAGGATCACGGCTTCATGTACGGCTGGAGCTTCTACGACCTCGACGGGCACCACTGGGAAGTGATGTGGATGGACCCCAAGCACGTGCAGTGAAGAAAGGAATCGGACGATG
>DATAIN010000065.1:0-1777 GCA_036262635.1 Gemmatimonadaceae bacterium
GTGGGAAGGCGCGAGCGCGAGCGCCTGCTCGACGTCCGACCGCCACGATCGAGGAAGAGAGGCGGGAAGGGCGAAGATGAGGTCCAGCGAGATGTTGGCTATGCCGCCCTCGCGTATTTCCTCGACCGCTCTCCGCGCGCGCTCGGCGTCGTGGACGCGGTGCATCCAGCGCAGTGTTTCGTCATCGAAAGACTGCACGCCGAGCGAGACACGGTTCACTCCGGCGGCCCGCCAGGAAGCTACAGATCCGGCGTCCACGTCCTCGGGATTGGCCTCGATCGTGACCTCGGCGTCGTTCGCGAGCCGGGCCTGTCGGCGCACGAGCTCGACCGCGCGAGCGATCCCTTCCCCGCCCAATCGGCTCGGCGTCCCGCCGCCGAAGTAGAGGGTGTCGAGCCCGGCGCCTTCGAGCGGCCGGCGCAGCTCCAGCTCGCGGCCGAGCGCTGCCAGGTATTCGTCCACCGGCACCGCTCGCCGCACCGCGATCGCGAAATCGCAGTAGGTACAGCGGCGCGCGCAGAAGGGAACGTGGACGTAGGCGTGGCGCGGGAGGGCCATCCGCGAAATCTAGTTTTTTGCGGAGCGGGAGCGGGGAGCTGGAGAGAACCGCAATCAGGAGCTGGACAGGGAGGCTCCGACGGGGATCGGAATCGGGAGGTAGGAAGCCTGTTTCGTGGAAGCGACCTTCCCACCTTCCGTTCCCCTTCCCAATCGGCTCCTTCCGATCCCGCATCCCCGTTGAGGTTCAATCCAGCTCCAAGCTCCCGCTCCCCCGCACCATGATCAGAGCCGCCGGCGGACCTCTCCGGTAAGCGCACATTCGACTGCGCCGGTGAGCTCGAGCCGGGTAAGCGCGGCCATGATCTCGCGCGCCGGAAGTGCGGTCGCGGTGGCAAGGGTGTCCACGTCCGCGGCGCCGCCGGCGAGCGCGTCCCACACGGCTCGGTCCGGGCCGGCGAGTGACGGCTCTGGGGCGCGGAGAGGGCGCGTGAGCCCCGCGAGCGCGATGGCATCCTCGACCGACGCGATGACCTGGGCGCCGTCGCGGAGGAGCTGGTTCGAGCCGGCGCTCTGGAGCGCGTCGATCGGGCCGGGCACGGCGGCGACGTGACGTCCGAGCTCCAGTGCCTTCGCCGCCGTAATGAGGGCACCGCTGCGGTGCCCTGCCTCGACGACGATGGTGAGGGACGCGAGCGCGGCGATGATGCGATTGCGGTCGGGAAAGGAGCCACCATTCGCTCGCTCGCCCGGAGGCAGCTCCGAAAAGAGCACCCCCTCGGTCGCGAGTCGGCCGTGCAGCGTGCGGTGCGCGGCCGGATAGGCGATATCGATTCCCGTCCCGAGCACGGCGGCGGTGCGGCCGCCAGCGGCGAGCGCGCCGAGATGCGCGGAAGCGTCTACACCCCTCGCCATCCCACTGATGACGACGGCGCCGGCACGCGCGAAGGCGGCGGCCAGCTCCTTCGCGATCCGCTCGCCGTACGCCGTCGCGGTGCGCGTCCCCACGATCGCGACCACCGGCGTCTCGGCGAGGAGCCACTCGACGTGGCCGCGGCCGAAGAGCAGCGGCGGCGGGTCCGACAGGTCACGCAGCGCCGGCGGATAGCCCGGCGCCCCGTAGTCCTCGACCCGAGCCCCGACTCTCGACGCATCGTCGAGGAGGACCGACGCCTCGCGGCGGGTTTCTTCGTCGGTGGGCGGAAGCGACGCGAGCGCGGCTTCGGGGGTGCCGAACCGGTCGACGAGCTCGCGATAACGCGACCGCCCGACGCCGCGC
>DATAIN010000066.1:0-2209 GCA_036262635.1 Gemmatimonadaceae bacterium
CTCAAGCGGAAGGACGAGCATCTCGTCCGCCTCGAGCTCGCGGGCTATCACCCGTACGACGTCCCCCTCAAGCGCGGCGTGAATGGCTGGGTGTGGGGCAACATCGTCTTCGGCGGACTCCCCGGCCTCGCGGTCGACGCGATCACCGGCGCGCTCTACAAGCTGAAGCCCGGCGACGTGAACGGCACCCTCACCCGCCAGACCGCGAGCCGCGGCGGCGACGCGATCCAGGTCGTCGTCGTGATGCAACCGGATGCGAGCTGGGAGAAGATCGGCCAGCTGACGCCGGCGGGGCGGTAACGATCGGCGTTCGGCCATGAGCTGGAAGCAGGCAGCGACGGCGTCACCGGAGTTGCGGTTGCGCCGTCGCTGGCTGCTCATGGCATCCCGCCTCCAGCCCATCTCCGCGAAAACCCCATGCACTCCACCACCCCCGACGTTCTCGACGTCGCGTACGTCGCGCTGTTCACGCTCGTGGTGCTCCTCTTCGAGCACTACTACTGGTGGCCGAGGCTGCGGCGACGCGTCGAGTCGGGCGCGCCGGGCGCGCGCATCCGCGCCTACTGGACGATCGTCGTCGTGCAGTGGATCGTCACGATCGGCGCGCTGCTCCTCTTCGCGCGGCATGGCGGACGCCCGCGGCTGCTCTACGTCGTGACGCCCGGTGCGCTGCAGACCGGCTTCGCGATCGTCATCGTCGCGTTCACGAGCTGGCTCCTCCTCGCGCAGTACCGCACGCTGGCGCGGCTGGAGGGAGAGAGGCTCGACAAGGTGCGCGCGCGGCTCGGTGGAGTGACGGTCATCCTCCCACGCACCCCCGACGAGCTCCGCTGGTTTCTCGTCGTCGCCCTGACCGCGGGAATCTGCGAGGAGCTTCTCTACCGCGGCTACGCGATGTGGGTCTTCTTCCCCTGGGCCGGCTTCTGGGGCGCGGGGGCGATCAGCACCATCCTCTTCGGACTCGGCCACCTCTACCAGGGCCGCGCCGGCGCCCTGCGCGCGACCGTGATGGGCGCGGTGTTCGTGCTGATGCTCATCCTGACGCGCTCGCTCGTCCCCGGGATGATCCTCCACGCCCTGATCGACATCGGCGGCGGATTCGCCGGGTGGGCGGCATTTCGAGAGCGGCCATTAGCTGTCAGCCATTAGCCATTAGCCGTTAGCGTTGAGCGACAGCGTTGACTGCAGTTGACGCAGTCTCTCGACGCTAACGGCTAATGGCTAACGGCCGGAACTCCGGCACGACCCTCGCGCGTTTCACTCCTCCCAACGGTGGAGCAGAGCCATGCAGATCGTACTCTTCGGCGCGACCGGCAACATCGGCCAGCGCATCGCGAAGGAAGCGCTGTCGCGCGGACACAAGGTCACCGGCGTGGTGCGCGAGCCGCGCGACGTCGAGCCGCCGGACAGGGACGTGAAGCTCGTGAAGGGGGACGCGACCGATGCGTCGAGCGTGGCGCAGGTCGCTCGCGGAGCGGACGCGATCGTCAGCGCGATCTCGCCGCGGCCTAACGCGCGCGGATTGCCCGCGCCGTCACTGGCCGGCGCGTCGCGCGCGCTGCTCGAGGGAGCGGCGCAGGCGGGGGTGAAGCGCGTCGTTGCGGTCGGTGGAGCGGGGAGCCTCGAGGTCGCGCCGGGCAAGCGGCTGATGGACGCCCCCGGCTTCCCCGTCGCCTACAGGGCCGAAGCGCAGGAAGGCGCCGACAGCCTCGACGTCTTCCGCACGCGTGGCGCGGGGATGGACTGGACGTACGTCAGCCCCGCCGCCGAGATCGGTCCGGGGGAGCGCACCGGAACCTTCCGCCAGACCGGCGACGAATTCCTCGCCGACGCGAAAGGCCACAGCCGCATCTCCTACGAGGACTTCGCCGTCGCGATCGTCGACGAGCTCGAGAAGCGCGAGCACGTGGGGGAGAGGTTCGGGGTGGCGTACTGAGGGGCCAGAGGCCGTTAGCTATTAGCCGTTAGCGTTGAGAGACTGCGGTGACCGCAGTTTCTGACTGCTAACGGCTAAAGGCTAATGGCCGCAGTCACGCTGCCGCCACTCTCCGCGCCGGCAATGGCAGCTCCACCGTGAACCTCGCTCCGCCGCCGGGCGCGTCGCTCGCGCGCAGCGAGCCGCCGTGGCGATCGGTGATCGCGAAGCTGAGGGCGAGGCCGAGTCCCGTGCCCTTGCCGGGCGCCTTCGTCGTGAAGAACGGCTCGAAGA
>DATAIN010000067.1:0-3114 GCA_036262635.1 Gemmatimonadaceae bacterium
TGCCAGGCGGAGTTCGTCCGGATCCCCGACGCGCAGGCAAACCTCGCTCCGGTGCCCGACGGTCTCACCGACGAGGAGGTCCTGATGTGCCCCGACATCATGAGCACCGGCTTCGGCGGGGCCGAGAACGGACAGATCGCCATCGGTGACACCGTCGCCGTCTTCGCGCAGGGGCCGATCGGGCTCTGCGCGACCGCGGGCGCGAAGCTGCGCGGCGCGGCGTGCATCATCGCCGTCGAGCGGTCTGACGACCGCATCGCGGCCGCGAGGCAGGTTGGCGCCGACATCGTCGTCGATCCGCGCGCCGAGGATCCGGTTGCCGCCATCCGCCGGCTCACCGGCGGGCGCGGGGTCGACGTCGCCATCGAGGCGTTAGGCACCCAGGAGACCTTCGAGAGCTGCCTGCGCGTCCTCCGCCCGGGAGGCACGCTCTCCAGCCTCGGCGTGTACTCGGGCAAGCTCACCGTCCCCCTCGACGCCTTCGCCGCGGGTCTCGGCGACCACCGCATCGTGACGACGCTCTGCCCCGGCGGAAAGGAGCGGATGCGCCGCCTGGTCGACACGGTCGCGTCCGGACGCGTGGACCTCCGTCCGCTCGTCACGCACCGCTTCACGCTCGACGAGATCGTCCAGGCGTACGACCTCTTCGCCAGCCGGCGCGACGGAGTGGTCAAGGTCGCGATCACGCCGTGAACCGCGGGGGCAAGGGGCCAGGAGCTGCGCCAACGCAGTGCCTAACGCCTGGCCCCTGGCCCCCGTCGTCAGCCCGCCCGGCTCGCCCGCAGCGCGTTGATGATCACCGCGAGGTCGATCGCTTCCTGGATCCCCGCGCCGAGGATCGGCGTGATGTAGCCTAGGGCGGCCCCGAGCATCCCGGCGATGCTCAAGCCGACACCGACGCGGATGCACTGCCGCGCGATGTGCATCGTGCGGCGGCTGATCTGCATCGTCTCCACGAGACGTCCGAGATCGTCGGCCAGGATGATGATGTCGGCCGCTTCCGCGGTCACGCCGCCACCATGCGCGGCGAGCGCGACGCCGACCGTCGCCGCGCTGAGCGCGGGCGCGTCGTTGGTGCCGTCGCCCACCATCAGCACGTTCTCCCCGCGCGCGACGAGCGTGTGCACCGCGTCCACCTTGTCCTCCGGCAGGAGGTCACCCTTCACCTCGTCGATCCCGACCGCGTCGGCGACCATGCTCGCGTTGGCGGCGCGGTCCCCGGAGAGGAGGATCGTCCGCTTCACTCCCAGCCGGCGCAGCTCGTCGATCACCTCGTGCGCGCCCGGCCGCAGCGCGTCCGCGTAGACCACGACTCCCGCCGGCGCGCCATCCACCGAGACGAGCGCGCGCAGCCGGCTCGCCGGCGGACATGCCGCCTCCAGCGCGTCGAAGGCGGGGCCGAGCGACGCATCCTTCTCGAGCACCAGCGAGCGCGACCCGACGACGACCTGCCGTCCGTCGGCGCACCCGCTGACGCCGCGCCCTCGTGCCTCGACCACGCGCTTCACGTCGGCGAGGGTGACTCCGCGCTCCTCGGCCGCCGAGACGAGGGTGCGGGCGAGCAGGTGGCTCGAGCCGCGCTCCACCGCCCCGGCGAGGGAGAGGAGCTCAGGCTCGCTCCACCCCGGTGCAGTCACCACCGAGGCCACGCTCGGCATTCCCACCGTTATGGTGCCCGTCTTGTCGAAGACGGCGACCGTCGTATCGCCGATCCGCTCGAGCGCGGTCCCATGCCTGACGATCACGTTCCGCCGGGCTGCGCGATTGATTCCGCCGAGCAGCGCGATCGGCGTTGCGAGGATGAGAGGACAGGGAGTCGCGATCGCGAGCACGGCGAGCACGCGCTCCGCGTCGCGGCTCACGAGCCAGGCGCCGGCGCAGACGGCGAGCGTCGCCGGCGTGAACCAGACCGCGTACCGGTCGGCGACGCGCTGCAGGGGCGCCTTGCTCGCCTGTGCGGACCGCACGAGCGCCACGATGCGCGCATACTGGCTCTCGATCGCGCGCGCCGTGGCGCGCATGGTCAGCGCACCGTCGCCGTTCACGCTCCCGCTCATCAGCCGTGTTCCGCCGGTCGCGCTCACGGGGATCGGCTCCCCGGTCAGTCGCGACGCGTCGACGTGCGAGTGCCCGTCGATCACCTCGCCGTCGCAGGGGACGAGCTCTCCCGGTCGCACGAGCAGCTCGTCGCCGACCACGATCTCGTCGGCGTGGATGTCCTCGATGCGCCCGGCGACCAGGCGGTGCGCCGTCTTCGGCGCCATCGCCTGCAGCTCGCGCAGCGCGTCGCTCGCCCGCCCCTCGGCGTACGTCTCGATCGCCTCGCCGCCCGTCTGCATGAGCACGACGACGAGACCCACCAGCGGCTGGTCGAGGATGAACGCGGTGACGATCGCCAGCGTGGCCACGAGGTCGGCGGCGAAGCGACCGCGGACTACACCGCGCACGGTGCGCCAGAGCACCGGTGCCGCGGTGAGCGCGAGTCCGGCGCGCATGACGGGCGCGGCGAGCTCCGACAGTCCCGCGGTGAAGCGCAGCGCCAATCCCGCCGCGATGAAGAGGATGCTGGCGACCGGTATGACGAGATCGCGGCGGATGGAAAGTGTGCGGGGCGGCGAGGACATGCGGCTAATCTGCCCGGCCTGATGGAGAGTCACCGTCGGGCGTTCTCCGCGCCGTGCGTCAGCGTGGCGAGGACGCCGTCAGCTCGCGCTCGCCTGCCGCGCCAGTGGCCGCTCGACGGCTTCGCCGAGCGACGGTCCGTCCACCGGCCGCGACCCGTGCCAGACGCGTGGCAGTCGCAGGGTGAAGGTGCTCCCCGTCCCCGGCGTGCTCTCCACCTCGACCTCGCCGCCGAGCAGTCTCGCGAGGCGGCGCGTGACGGCCAGCCCGAGTCCGGCCCCGCCGACCCGCCGCCGCATCGACTGCTCCACCTGCCAGAAGGAGTCGAACACGCGCTCGAGGTGTTCCGTCGCGATGCCGATCCCGGTGTCGCGGACGATGAAGCGATACGCGTCGCCGTCCTGCTTCGCCTCGAGCGAGACGCTTCCCTCCTCGGTGAACTTCACCGCGTTCGTCGCGAGATTGATGAGCGCCTGCCGCAGCCGCGGCGCG
>DATAIN010000068.1:0-6549 GCA_036262635.1 Gemmatimonadaceae bacterium
GAACGACCGACACCACCAGCATGGTCGTCCGCTTCGACATCCGGCACTTCTCCGGCTATCTGGTCGGCGTCTCGTACGACGACGGCCGCTGAGCCGTCGATGCCTAACGATGGGGGCAGCGTCGTTCCGATTCCTCGACGCGGCGAGGAGCTTGCCGCGCTCGGGGAGTCGGGCGACGTCCGTCTCCTCGTCACCAGCCTGCGGCTCAGGGGGAACGAGCACCTGCACCGCGGCGAGACGGCGGAGGCGGAAGAGCTCTACGAGCTGAGTCATGCGATCGCGCGACGGGTGGAGTACACGGCGGGCGTGGCCCAGGCGGTCAACTGCCTGGCGAGCATCGCGCACCGGCGGGGCGAGCTCGCCGAGGCCGAGCGTCTCTACGACCAGGCGGCGATCCTCGCCGAGCGGACCGGTGAGCGCCGGCTCTCCGGGCTCGTGCAGCAGAACCTCGGAATCCTCGCGGGCGTCCGCGGTGACTGCGATGCGGCGCTGGCGCGCTACCGCCTGAGTCTCGCCGCGTTCGAGGGCGAAGGGGATCTCGAGGGGATCTCGCTGGTGCTCAACAACCTGGGCAAGCTGCATGGCGACCGCGGGGAGACCGCGCTCGCGGAGCGCGCCTTCGAGCGGGCCCGCGAGATCGCGCGCGGGCGGGGCGATCTCCTCGTCGAATCGGTGGTGGAGCAGAATCGCGCCGAGCTGCTGCTCGCCCAGCGGCGGCTGGAAGACTCCGCGCGCGCCTGTGAGCGCTCGCTCGAGCTGGCCCGGGAGCGCGGGGACACCCTGCGGGTCGCCGAGACCCTCAAGCTTCGCGCGAAGCTGGAGCGCGAGCGCGGGGAGTTCGATCGGGCGATCGCGACGCTGGAAGGCGCACGCGAGATCGCGAGGCCGACCGAGGACGCGCTGCTCATGGCCGAGATCATGTGTGAGCTGGGAGAGGTATGGCGTCGTCGTGGTGAGCGGGTGATGGCGGGGAAACTCTGGACCCAGGCGCTCGCTGCCTTCGAACGGGTGGGCGCGGTTCCCGCGGCCGCGGACGCTGGAATTCGTCTCCGGAACGTTGCGGCGGTGGGGGGCATGTGATTCGGCTCACGCCGAAATTGCGGTGCAGACCCCATCTTTATGGCCCTGTTCGCTTGAATCGCTGACGCGCGCGGTACCCGCCTCGCGCTCTCCCTCCCGAACTTCCGCTCGATGGAGCTGCGCGGCCAACCCTCGCCCGACGACGAGACGATCGACGCCCGCGACCCCGCGGGCGTCGGTTTCGGATGCCTCGTCGGACGCAGCGCTGCACACCGGGGGGCGGTCGAGCATGCGCGGATGGTCGCGGCCAGCCCCCGCACCACCGTCCTCCTGGCCGGCGAGACCGGCACCGGAAAGGAGCTGTTCGCGCGCGGGATCCATTACGGTGGACCGACCGCCGACGCTCCCTTCGTCGCGGTGAACTGCGCCGCGATCCCCGACACCCTCCTCGAGGGGGAGCTGTTCGGCCACGAGAAGGGCGCCTTCACCGGCGCCCACGCGCGGAAGCAGGGACTCTTCGAGCTCGCGGGTGAGGGAACGCTCTTCCTCGACGAGATCCACCAGCTGCCGCTCGCCCTCCAGCCGAAGCTGCTCCGCGCGCTCGAGTCGCGGCTCATCCGGCCGTTAGGCGGAGGACGCGAGCTGCCGGTGCGCTGCCGGATCATCGCCGCGACCAACGTCGCGCTCGAGGATGCCGTCGCGCGCGCGGAGTTCCGTCCCGACCTCTTCTACCGCCTCAACGTCTTCCGCGTCGACATCCCCGCGCTGCGGGATCGCGGTGACGACGTGGTCCTGCTGGCGACACGATTCCTCCGGGAGATCGCCGCCGAGCAGGGCGGAGGCGCGAAGCTCCTCGCGCCGGATGCGCTCGACGCGCTGCGGGCGCACAGCTGGCCGGGGAACGTGCGAGAGCTGCGCAACCTCATCGAGCGGGCGGCGATCCTCAGCGGAAGCGAGGGGGTCGTCCGCTCGCGTCACCTGATGATCCAGCGGCGCACGCTGAGCGGCGCCGCGAGCGCGGGCGACGGAGGCGAGACCATCGGCGAGATCCCGCTGCTGCGGGCGGGGACGACGCTCGCCGAGATCGAGGCGGCGGCGGTGCGCCTCACCCTCGAGCATACGCGCGGCAACCGCAGCGCGGCGGCGCGCATGCTCGGCATCTCCCGTCCCACGCTCGCCCGGATTCTGCGCGGCGGCCTCGCCGCGGGGGGAGACCGCGCCGACGAGGCGATCGCGTGACCGTCGCCGCGCGGCCCGACGCCTTCCCGCTCGCGCCACCGGCGCTCACCGGAGTGGAGGTGCTGCTCCGCGCGGCGGAAGCGACGCACCTCGGCGGCGACCGGCGTCGCGCGCTCGAGCTGTACGAGCAGGTGCTGCACGGGCTGCCCCGCTCCGCGTCGAGCACCGCGGCGACGACGCTCCGGCTCATCGGTCGCGTGCACTGGGAAGAGGCGCGGCTCGACGCGGCGATCGAGATCTTCCACGTCGCGCTCTTCACCGCCACCGCGGCGGACGACCCCGCGGGCGCGGCGGCGTGCCAGAACATGATCGCCGTCTGCCACTGGCAGCGCGGTGAGCTCGACGAAGCGGAGTGGCTCTTCCGGGCCACGCGCGCAACGGCGCACGGCGCGCGGGACGGCTCGCTCGTCGCGACCGTGGACATGAACCTCGGCATCATCGAGAGCATCCGGGGCAACCTGCACTCGGCGCTGCGCCACTATCAGACGAGTCTCGCCGGATATCGCGCACTCGGCGCGCGCGCACAGCTCGGCCGCCTGCTCAGCAACATGGGAATGACGTACGCCGCGCTCGAGCGGTGGGAGGACGCCGAGCGGGCGTACGACGAGGCCGAGTCGATCTGCGAGCAGGTCGGGGACCTGATCGCGCGGGCGATGGTCCAGGTGAACCGCGTGCAGCTCTGGATCGCGCGCGGCGACATCGCGCGGGCGCATGCCGGCTGCGATGCGATCCTCGGGGGACCGGCGGCGACGGACGCGCGCGTGCGCGGCGAGACGCTGAAGTTGCGCGGGATCGTCGCGCGCGAAGAGGGCGATCACGCGGGAGCGGACGGCTTCCTCGCCAGCGCGCTCGAGAGCGCGCGCGAGCGCGAGGAGCCGCTGCTCGAGGCGGAAACATTGCGCGAGATCGCGGAGGTGGCGGCGCGACTCGGCCGCAATCGCGAGATGCTGCGCGCGCTCAGTCAGGCGCACCACATCTTCGCGCGGCTGCGCGCGCGGCGCGATCTCGCCGACGTCGGGCAGCGCGCGCAGCGGCTGGAGCAGCAGTTCCACGAGTTCGTCGCGCGGTGGAGCGCGTCGATCGAATCGAAGGACCCCTACACGCAGGGGCACTGCGAGCGCGTGTCGACGTACGCCTGCGCGCTGGCCGAGCGCGCCGGGCTGCAGGCGATCACGATGTTCTGGTTCCGCGTCGGCGCGCTCCTTCACGACGTCGGCAAGATCGTCGTCCCGACGCAGATCCTCACGAAGCCCGGCCCGCTGACCGACGAGGAGCGGCGGATCATGGAGCGCCACGCGCAGGCCGGCGCCGAGCTGCTCTCCGACGTCGACTTCCCCTGGGACGTGCTGCCGATCATCCGCAATCATCACGAGCGGTGGGACGGATGCGGCTACCCCGACCGTCTGGCCGGGGAAGCGATCCCACTCGCGGCGCGCGTCCTCTGCATCGCCGACGTGTACGACGCGTTGACGACGGACCGTCCCTACCGCAAGGCGTTCTCGCCGGCGAAGGCGATCGAGATCATGAGCTCGGACAGGGGCGCGTTCGACGCGACGCTGTTCGGGGCGTTCCGGGAGATGATCGAGACCGGGACGTTCGTGGGCGCTGACGAGAGAACATGAGAAACCGCGATGGGAGACGAGAGTGACGCAGATCTCTCGTCGGGAGACGAGAGGAGGACGAGAGAGGAGAGACGAGAGGAGGATGGGAGATGAGAGTGCAGAGAGGACGAGAGACGCCCTTCCGACCAGCTCTCCTCTCTTACGAGTCCGACTCCAGACTCCCATCGCCTTCAGCTCGCTGTCTCTCCGGTCTCCCGTCGCGGGTTCTCAGGTTCTCTCGTCTCCCCGACGAGCCGCGCGAAGCGTTCACCTCGGCCGGCTGACTCTCCGCGGCGCCGTCATCGCCTCCGGGTTCAGCACCCGGTCCAGCTGCTCCTTCGTCATCAGGCCGCGCTCGCAGACGATGTCGTACACGCCGCGCCCCGTCTCGAGGGCGGTCTTCGCGATCTCGGTCGCGGTCTCGTAGCCGATGGCGGGGACGAGGGCGGTGACGATGCCGATCGAGTGCTCGACGAACCAGCGCATCCGGTCCGCGTTCGCGCTGATCCCGGTGACGCAGCGCTCGCGAAGGACGACGCACGCGTTGCGCATCGCGCCGATCGCATAGAGCAGCCGGAACGCGATCACCGGCTCGAAGACGTTGAGCTGGAGCTGCCCCGCCTCGGCGGCCATGGTGACCGTGATGTCGGCGCCGATGACGTCGAAGCAGACCTGGTTCACCACCTCGGGGATCACCGGGTTCACCTTCCCGGGCATGATCGAGGAGCCGGGCTGCATCGGGGGCAGGTTGATCTCGCCGAGCCCGGAGCGTGGCCCGCTCGAGAGTAGTCGGAGATCGTTGCAGATCTTCGAGAGCTTCACCGCGCAGCGCTTCAGCACTCCCGAGAGCTGTACGAACACGCCCGTGTCCATCGTCGCCTCGACGAGGTCGAAGGCGGTGATGAGCTGCAGCCCCGTCACCGCGCTCAGGTGGCGGCACACCGCATCGGCATAGCCGGGGGGCGCGTTGATCCCCGTGCCGATCGCCGTCGCGCCCATGTTGATCTCGCGGATCAGCGCCTGCACCTCGGCGAGCCGCTCGACGTCCTCGAGGAGGGTGTGGCCGAACGCGGTGAACTCCTGGCCGAGCGTCATCGGCACCGCGTCCTGGAGCTGCGTGCGCCCCATCTTGATGAGCGGCGCGAACTCGTCGCCCTTCATCAGGAAGGCGGCGGCGAGGTCCTTGATCGCGCCGCGCAGCTCGTCGAGGCTCGTGTGCAGCGCGAGCTTTACCGCGGTCGGATAGACGTCGTTGGTGCTCTGGCTGCGGTTCACGTGGTTGTTCGGGTGCACCACGTGGTAGTTCCCGCGCCGCTTCCCCGCGAGCTCGAGGGCGCGGTTCGCGATCACCTCGTTCGCGTTCATGTTCGTCGAGGTGCCCGCGCCGCCCTGGATCATGTCGACGAGGAAGTGCTCGTGGTGCCGGCCGGCTCGCACCTCGCGCGCGGCGCGGACGATGAGCGCCGCGATCTCCTTCGGCAGCAGTCCCAGCTCCTCGTTCGCCAGCGCGGCCGCCTCCTTCACCGCGGCGAGCGCCTGGATCAGCGCGGGAAACTCGCGCAGCGGGATCCCGGTGATCGCGAAGTTCTCGAGCGCGCGCAGCGTCTGCACGCCGTAGAGTGCCTCGTCGGGCACCTCGCGGTCGCCGAGCAGGTCGTGCTCCAGGCGCGTCGCCGAGCCGGCGAATCCCATCGGCCGGCCGCGGCCGACGAGCGTCGCGTCGGCGCTGCGCAGCCGCTGCGAGATCGACCGCGCCGCGCGCGCGACCAGCGCGGCGAAGAGCTGCGGGCGCTCGCTCAGCAGCGCCTTCACCTGCGTGCCCGTCATCGTGTACAGGTCGGCGCGCTCGAGCACCCGCGCCGTCGTCCCGTGCCGCGCGTCGTCGAGGAGGATTCCCTCGCCGAGCACCTCGCCGGCGCCGAGGGTGACGAGCCGCGCGACGCGGCCGCTCCCGTCGTCCTTCTCGATCGCGACGCTTCCCGAAGCGACGATCGCGAAGAGCTGCCGCGCGTCTCCCTCGTGAAAGAGCAGGCTGTCCACCTCGCGCGTCTCGAGGGTCATCCGCGCCGCGAGGTATTCGACGTCGGGCGCGGGGAGGCCGCGGAGAAACGCGGTGGTGTCGAGGAGATCGGCGAGGGAAGCAGCGGCGCTCATCCGGAAAAGCTACATGCGCGTTTCCGGGTCGAGCAACGGCGGTTGTTGTCAGAGCCAACGGCGGTTGTTGTCACAGGAGGCGTGGAGAGCAGGGACTGGTTGTATCAGCAGCAGCTCTCGACAACCCCCTCCACGCCCTCCACGCCTCCTGTTATCACAGCCGAGCAATATCCGGCTCGTGGCGCGATGATCCTCGCGATCGATCTTGCCCGACCTCGCTCGCTCGCGCAGACTCAGCGCAACCCTTCCTGCTCGGAGCTCCAGTGTCCATCTCCCGCCGCGACTTCCTCGGCGCCGGCGCGACCGTCGCCGCCGGCATGACCATCGGCCGTCCCGCGCTCGCCCAGCCCTTCGTCTCCATCGCCGAGCGCGAAGCGCCGCTTGCTCCGGCGGCGCGTCCCATCGTGATCTCGTCGGCGAACGGGCTGCGCGGAGTCGCCCGGGCCTACGAGATGATCGGAAAGGGCGCCGACCCGCTCGACGCGGCGATCGCCGGCGTCAACATCCAGGAGCTCGATCCCAACGACCAGTCGGT
>DATAIN010000069.1:0-2826 GCA_036262635.1 Gemmatimonadaceae bacterium
CTTCGATTTCCTCGAGGACAGTGAGGTCGCGTCCCCCGCATGGCCCCTTCGCCTCGTCGCCCGGGAGGAGGGTGCGACCGCGGACCTCTGGCTGTCCGCGCCCGAGGGTACGCGGCTCTGGCGCGCGCGTGCCCCGGGCCCGCCCGGCCGGCCGGTGCGGCGCTTCCTCCTCCTGGAGTCGCGGAAGCGACACGGCAGCTTCACCACCGTGTTCGCGCCTCGCCGCACCGTCCGCTCCGTCGAGATACGCGACGCCGAGATGGTCGTCGAGCACGCGGACGGAACGGTGCACGAGCATGCAGGCAGCCGCGAGTCGTGGCGGATCGACCTGCGCTCCGGCGACGCGACGAGCTCCATCGAGCTCGCCGGCGCCGTCCCGGCACGTGCGGCGACCTCGGAGCTCGCGCGCGGGCTGGATCGCGCGGCTACCCATGATGGCCGCCCGCGCATCGTCGTCGGCGAACGGGAAGTGATGCTCACCCTCGGTGAAGGGAACTACCGCCGCTCGGAGCAGACGTGGGAGAAGGCCGGGCGCCCCACCGCGACGCTGCGACTTCGCGCGACGCGCGGCGAGCTGCAGGTCGTCGTCGCATCGCACACCGGCGCGCCCGTGCTCATCCCCGACGACGCGGTGAACGAGATGGACAACGAGCACCCCGACGTGAACGCGAGCGGCATGCAGCTCTATCTGGCGACGCACGCGTCCTTCACCGGCGCGCTCCTCCGTCCGGCGCCCGACGGCGTCGCACGCGTTCGGCCGCTCACCCGCGATCCGATGCCGATCAGCGCGACGAGCGTAATGACCCCCGACGGCTGGGAGATCCGCTGCTCCATCCCGATCGGCGCGACGCGCGATCTCGACCTCGCGGTCGTCGTCAACGAGATCCCGCCTGGACGTGAGCGCCGTCGCGGGCAGCTCGTCCTCGGCGGCGGGGCGGGGGAGTGGGTGTACCTGCGCGGCGATCGCCACGACATGCGGGAGTCGGCGCGGCTCACGATCGGCCCATAGCTCGCGCGTCGCACCCCGCTCATATTCCGTCGATGACCGAGACCTCGCTCGACGCGGTGCGCGTCGTGCTCTACGAGCCGCAGAACCCGATCAACATCGCCGCGGTCGTGCGCGCCATGAAGAACATGGGCGCCCGCAGCCTCCGCCTCGTCCGCCCGGTGGAGTACGACCCGTACCGGCTCGAGGGGATCGCCCACGACACCTTCGATATCATCGAGCGGATCGAGCGCTACGACACGCTGGAGGAGGCGCTGGCGGACTGCGTGCGCGTCGCCGGGTTCACGGCGCGACGCCGCGCCGCGAAGCGGAAGATCCTCGCTCCCCGCGAGGCCGCCGGCGAGCTGCTCGGCTTCGCCGCCGAGGGACCGGTCGCGCTGCTCTTCGGGCGCGAGGACTCGGGGCTGCCTAACGACGCGCTCGATCAGGCGCATCTGCTCGTGACGATCCCGACCACCGAGCACGCGTCGCTCAACCTGGCGCAGGCGGCGCTCGTCGGACTGTACGAGCTGCACCTCGCCGCGGCCGACGCGACGCGCGCGCTCCGCCCGCCGCGCAAGGATGCGCCGCCCTCGCGCCAGGAGGAGTACGAGCTGTTCTTCAAGGACGCCGAGCGGGCGCTGTCGTCCATCGAGTTCTTCAAGACGCGCTACCCCGAGCACATACTTCGCTCGCTTCGCTCGCTCACATTTCGCGCCGCGCCCGACAAGCGCGAGATCTCCTTCATGCGCGCCGTCGCGATCGAGGTCGTTCGCTATCTCGATCGCACCGGACGCCCCACCGCTCCCCGCGAGCCTTGACGCGCGCCCTGCCGCGCCGATCCTTCCGCCGATGATCTGGGACAAGTTCCGCCGCTCGCGCGGCGACGAGAAGCCGGCCACCGCCCCCGAGCTCGACGACACGGTCGAGCGGGACGACGTGGAGGAAGCGGAGCCGGAGGGCGGCGCCGAGGAGGTCACTCACGAGCCCTGGCGCGACCGCGCGGTGGCGGTGATTCCCGGGGGCAGCTCCACCGGGAGCAAGCGCGTCGAGGCGCTGTACGGCGACGCGCCGCTCGACGACTCCATACCGACCCACTACTCCCGCGCCCGCGGCTGCTCGCTCTTCCTCGTCGATGGCGATTCCGAGCTCGAGGTCGTCGACTGCACCATGGCGCTCGGCAGCGTCGCGATCGGATACGCCGACGCGCACGTCCTCGCTGCCGCCGGCCAGGCGATGGGGCTCGGGAACGTCGCCGGAGTGCCGCACACCCTCGAGGTGTCGCTCGCCGAACGACTCTGCGACTTCATCCCGTGCGCCGAGCAGGTGCGCTTCCTGAAGTCCGGCGCCGAGGCGGTGTCGGCCGCGGTGCGCATCGCGCGCACGTACACCGGCCGCGATCTCGTCGTCTGCGCGGGTTACTTCGGCTGGCACGACTGGGCGAGCGGGGAAGAGGTCGCGGGAGTTCCGCGCGGCGCGCGCACCGACGTGGTGCGCGTCCCCTTCGACGACGTCGCGGCGCTCGAGCACGCCGTGCGCGACGCGGGGAACCGTCTCGCGGCGATCGCCATCGAGCCGGTGGTGGAGCGCATGCCGAGCGCGCGGTGGATCGCGCGCGCCCGTGCGCTCGCCACGGAAGCGAACGCGGTGCTCATCTTCGACGAGATGAAGACCGGGTTCCGTCTGAAGCCGGGCGGGTACGGCGAGCTCGCCGCGGTCGAACCCGACCTCGCGGTGTTCGGCAAGGCGCTCGCGAACGGCTTCCCCCTCGCGGCCGTCGTCGGCCGCGCCGAGGTGATGGACGCGGCGCGACGGACCTGGATCTCCTCAACCCTCGCCGG
>DATAIN010000070.1:0-6324 GCA_036262635.1 Gemmatimonadaceae bacterium
GCGAGCGCCGCCATCGCCGCGCGATCGCGGCCGAGCCGGTGGAGCGCCGCCCGCCATGGACCCGCACGCACGCTCACGCGTCGCGCAGCCGCGGATCGGCCGCGGCGGTGAGGACGTCGGCGAGCAGGCCGCCGGCCACGGTCATCACCGCGCCGATCATCGCCGTCGCCGTGACGAGCGGATAATCACGCGCGCCGATCGCCGACGTCGCGAGCGCGCCCATCCCCGGCCACGCGAACACGGTCTCGACGATCACCGCGCCGCCGAGGAGGGCGGGGAACATCAGCCCGAGCAGGGTGATGGTCGTGCCGAGCGAGTTCCGCAGCGTGTGGCGGACGAGGATCACGCGTGGCGCGAGCCCCTTCGCGCGCGCGGTCCGCGTGAAATCGGCGCGCGCGACGTCGAGCAGGGCGGCGCGCTGATGCCGTGCGATCGCCGCGGTGAGGAGGAGCGTGAGCGTCAGCGCGGGGAGCGCGAGATGCCGCAGCCTGTCGGCGATCCGCCCCCACCGGCCGAGGTAGTCGTGCAGCACCGGATCGACCACGCCGGAGACCGGGAAGATCGGGAGCGCGTACGCGAACGCGAGGAGGAGCATCAGCCCGAGCCAGAACTCCGGCATCGAGTAGAAGATCAGCAGGACGATGCTCGACCCGCGGTCGGCGAGGGTGTCGCGGCGCGCCGCCTGGAGGAGGCCGGCGCCGATGCCGAGGAGGACGCTGAGGGCGAGCGCCGTCCCCATCAGGACGAGCGTGTTCGGGAGCGCGCTCGCGATCGCCGCGGCGACGGGACGGCTGCGCGAGAACGACCAGCCGAGGTCTCCGCGCGCCACGCTGCCGAGCCAGCGCACGTACTGCACCGGGAGCGGCTGGTCGAGCCCGTAGCGGGCGCGCCACTCGGCGCGCACGGCGGGGCTCACCGTCGCGCTGTCGAGCGCGGCGGCGAAGGGATCGCCAGGCGCGAGGTGGATCAGCGCGAAGACGACCGTGGCGACGACCGCCACGACGACGACCGCCTGCGCGGCGCGTGCCGCGAGCAGTCGCCGCACGCGCTACCGCGCCGCCTGCCGCAGTCCGATCCGATCGCGATCGATGCGCTCGTTCGCCGGGATCCACCACTGCGGAATCCCGACCCACCACGCGTCGGGACGGAGCCCGCTGAGGCGGATGCGCTTGCTCGCGCCGGCGACGAGATTCGGCTCGTAGAGCAGCACCGCGGGCACGTCGTCGACGAAGGTCTGGTACGCGCGGCGGTAGAGCGCGCGCGCGGCCTCGACGTCGTGGGCCGCGATCGCGCTGTCGATGCGCGCATCGAACTCGCGGCTCTCGTACGAGCCGAAGTTGCTCCCGTCCTTCGCGCGCGACGCTTCCGTCGTCCACGTCTGGCGGATGCTCGAGGGCGTCGGGTCGGGATGCCACGAGTTGATCACCGCGTCGAAGTCACGCCCGGTGATGCGCGCGATCATCGTATTGACCTCGACCTGGTCGATGGTCACGTCGGCGCCGACGCGCTTGAGCTGCTCCTGGAGCAGCACCGCGGCGCGCTGCCGCGGGCGGCTCGACCCGGGGATCATGAGGCCGAAGCGCAGCGACACGCCGTTCTTCTCGCGCACGCCGTCGCCGTTCGTGTCGCGCCAGCCGAGCGAGTCGAGCATCCGCTTCGCGCGCGCCGTGTCGTACGGGGTCTGGCGGATGGTCGTGTCGGCGATGCCGAGCGAGCGCGGAGCGGGCCCGAAGGGCACCGCGGCGAGCGTGTCATACAGATTCTTCACGATCGCGGCGCGGTCGATGGCCATCGCGAGCGCGAGGCGTACGCCGTGATCGCCCAGCACCGGATGCGCGCGCCCGCGGCGCTTCGGGTCGCGCAGGTTGAACTGGAGGAACGCGTAATCGAGGCCGCCGTACGGCACGACCTGGAGATTCGGGCTCTTCGCCGCCTGCTCGAGCTGCTCACCGCGGAGCACCTCGTAGAAGTCGGCCTCGCCGGCGAGCAGCCGCGTCACCGCGGTGTTCGGATCTGGCGCGACCGAGACCACGACGCGGTCGAGCTTCGGCCGCCCGCGGAAGTTCGCCGTGTCGGCCACGAGCTCGATCAGCTGCGAGGGGACCCAGCGCACGAAGCGGAACTGTCCGCTGCCCACCGGCGCGCGCGCGATCGGAGCCGCCTTGAGGTTCGCGCGATCCGCGTCCTTCAGCAGATGAGCCGGAAGGGGAATGACGTTGTATGCCGCGGTGAAGAACTGGTCGAGCGAGCGCCGGTGATACCAGAACACGGCGGTCAGCGAGTCGCGCACGGTCACCGAATCGACCTCGGCGACGTTCGGCGCGTTGGGCGAGCCGACCTTCGGATCGGCGATCAGCTCGTAGCCCATCTTCACGTCTTCGGCGCGCACCGGGCGCCCGTCATGCCAGCGCGCGCGCGGATCGAGCTCGAAGGCGATCGAGAGAGAATCGGGTGCCCACGTCCAGTGCCGCGCGAGCCGCGGCTCGAAGCCGACGTCGCCCATCGTGTTGAGCTTCGGCCCGATCTCGGCCAGCCGCTCGAAGATGAGATCCGACGTCATCTTCCCCGCGATGTTGATGATCAGGGGCTGGATGAGGAAGTCGGGCTCTCCCGCGACCGAGATGACGACGGTGCCGCCGACGTCGCCGGCGGCGTTCGAGTTCTTGTCGCCGCGGCCGCAGGCGGCGAGCGCGAGTACGAGGCTGGTGGCGAGCAGTAGGCGCGTCGTCATGGTCGAACGGGAGTACAGGTGCAGGAAGGATTTCCGGCCGGCGGCCGGCACATGAAATAACGCGTCATGGAGGCGATCGTCACGCCTACCGCCGCCACGTCCACGCCGGATCTTCGTACCGCGGACGCGTCTCGTCGAGCGCGCGCTGGAGGTCGTGCTCGATCTCCAGCGGCTGCAGCCGCAGGTCCTCGAGCGTGCGCAGCGCGTCGGCGAGCGCGGCAACGGACTCCGCCGGCTCCGGCACGCGGCCGAGCACGTCGCGCAGCGTCGCCGGCGGAGGTGGGGCGGGCGCGGCGACGCGCAGCAGCGTCGGCACGATGGACTGGTCGTCCTCGATGAGCACCGAGCCGTGCTGGAGGAGCGCCCACTCGTCGCGGTACTGCGCGCTTCCGACGAGCTTCCGGCCCCCGACAACGAGCTCGCCCTCGGTGGGCTCCTCGAAGCACGGTGACGTCGAGGGGATCGGCGCCCGCCCCGCCGGCTCGGCGATCGCGGCATCGACGCCGAGGGTGCGCAGCCAGAGGAGCAGCAACCGGTTGATGCGGAGGTACGCGTCGCGCAGCGTCGCGCCAAGAGAGAGGGGAGCGGTGACGCTGTAGGTCAGCTCGCGGTGGTGCAGCACGGCCCGTCCACCGGTCAGCCGCCGGACGACGTCGACCCGCCGCGCGGCAAGCGCGTCGCGATCGTATTGCTCCAGCGCCGGCTGGTTGCGGCCGAGGGAGAGCGTCGGCGCCGACCAGGCGTACAGACGGAACACGGCCTCGCCGGTGGCGGCGGCTCGGCGCAGGAGCGCCTCGTCCAGCGCCATGTTCTCGGCGCCGCCGAGTGGGGGGGTCGCGAGGAGCCGCCAGCGCACGTGGGAACGGGAGTCGGTGCGTACCGATTGGGGGGGTGGCCCGCTAAACTTAATGCCTGGACCGCCGCGGACCTCCGCCGCGGGCCCGCTTCTCTCCATCAGTCCATCCGGAGCCGCTCCGGCGGCCCCTCACGAGGCACGAATGCCGAAGAGCACCACCCCGTCGCTGTCGGACGACGGCAGCTTCATCCCGCGCCACATCGGTCCCGGGGACCAGGAGACCGCCGAGATGCTCGAGGCGGTCGGCTACGATTCCCTCGACGCGCTCATCGACGCGGCCGTGCCCGAGGGCATCCGGCTGCGCCGTCCGCTGGCGATCGGCGAGGGCAAGAGCGAGTTCGAGACGCTCGCGCACATGCGCGCCCTCGCCGCGAAGAACCAGATCTTCCGCTCGTACATCGGGATGGGGTACTACGACACCTTCGTGCCCCCGGTCATCCAGCGGAACATCCTCGAGAATCCGGGCTGGTACACCGCCTACACACCCTATCAGGCCGAGATCGCCCAGGGCCGCCTGGAAGCGCTGCTCAACTTCCAGACGATGGTGATCGACCTGACGGGGCTCGAGATCGCCAACGCCTCGCTGCTCGACGAGGGGACCGCGGCCGCCGAGGCGATGCACCTCGCCTACGCGGCGCGCGGCAAGGAGGGGAAGGATCTCTTCTTCGTCGCCGAGGACTGTCATCCGCAGACGATCGACGTCGTGAAGACCCGCGCCGCGGCGCGCGGGACGCGCGTCGTCGTCGGCAATCCGCGGACGTACAAGTTCGGGCCCGAGGTGTTCGGCGCGCTGGTGCAGTATCCGGCCACCGACGGCGCCGTCTACGACTATCGCGCCGTCGCCGAGCAGGTGCACGCGCAGAACGCGCTCTTCATCGCGGCGGCTGATCTCCTCGCGCTCACCCTGCTCACGCCGCCAGGCGAGTGGGGCGCCGACGTCGCGGTCGGCACGACGCAGCGCTTCGGCGTGCCGATGGGCTACGGCGGCCCGCACGCGGCGTACTTCGCGACCCGCGACGAGTTCAAGCGCATCATCCCGGGACGGATCATCGGCGTCTCGCGCGACGCGCGCGGCAAGCCGGCACTCCGCATGGCGCTCCAGACGCGCGAGCAGCACATCCGGCGCGAGAAGGCGACGAGCAACGTCTGCACCGCGCAGGTGCTCCTCGCGGTGATGTCGAGCATGTACGCGGTCTGGCATGGCCCGCAGGGGCTGACGAAGATCGCGCGCCGCGTGCATCGCCTCGCGACGCTGCTCGCCGAAGGATTGAAGAAGTGCGGCTTCCACGTCGGGAGCGAGCCGTTCTTCGACACGATCCGCGTCGACACCGGCAAGCTCGGCGCGAAGGAGATCGTGAAGCGGGCGCGCGAGAAGAAGATCAACCTGCGCGTGCTCAACGACGCGGTGGTCGGCATCTCCCTCGACGAGACGACGCGCATCGGCGACGTCGAGGACCTGCTGATGGTCTTCGGCGGCGCGGGCGCGAAGGGCGTCGTCGAGCAGCTGGGCGAAGTGGACGATTCGTTCGCGGCGAGCTTCGCGCGGAGCACGGCGTTCCTCACGCATCCCGTCTTCTCGTCGCATCACTCCGAGACGGAGATGCTGCGCTACATCCGCTCGCTCGAGGCGAAGGATCTCTCCCTCACGCACTCGATGATCCCGCTCGGCAGCTGCACGATGAAGCTGAACGCGACGGCGGAGATGTTCCCGGTCACCTGGCCCGAGTTCGCGAAGCTGCACCCCTTCGCCCCGCGCGAGCAGGCGGCGGGCTACACGGCGATGTTCGAGGAGCTCGAGCGCGACCTCGCCGAGATCACCGGGTTCGCCGGGATCTCGCTGCAGCCGAACGCCGGCTCGCAGGGCGAGTACGCGGGACTGCTGGTCATCCAACGCTATCATCAGGCGCGCGGCGACAACCATCGGAACGTCTGCCTGATCCCGCAGTCGGCGCACGGCACCAACCCGGCGAGCGCGGTGATGGCCGGGATGAAAGTCGTCGTCGTGAAGACCGGGACGAGCGGCGACATCGACCTCGACGATCTGCGCGCGAAGGCGGACGAGCACGCCGGCGACCTCGCCGCGCTGATGGTGACGTATCCGTCGACGCACGGCGTGTTCGAGGAAGGGATTCGCGAGATCTGCGAGGTGGTTCACTCGCATGGCGGGCAGGTGTACCTCGACGGCGCGAACATGAACGCGATGGTCGGTGTCGCGCGTCCGGGTGACATCGGCGCCGACGTCTGCCATCTCAACCTGCACAAGACCTTCTGCATCCCGCACGGCGGCGGCGGCCCGGGGATGGGGCCGATCGGCGTCGCGAAGCACCTCGTGCCCTTCCTGCCCGGACATCCGGTCGTTCCGATCGGCACGCCGACGGCGAGCGGCGCGGTGAGTGCGGCACCCTTCGGCAGCGCGAGCATCCTTCCCATCTCGTACGTCTACATCCGCATGATGGGCGGCGAGGGGCTGACGAGGGCGACGAAGGTGGCGATCCTCAACGCGAACTACATCGCGAAACGCCTCGAAGGGCACTACTCGGTGTTGTACAAGGGGCGAAACGGCACCGTTGCGCACGAGTGCATTCTCGACACGCGCCCGCTCAAGCAGTCAGCTGGCATCGACGTGGAAGACATCGCGAAGCGGCTGATGGATTATGGGTTCCACGCGCCGACGGTCTCGTTTCCGGTTGCGGGAACGCTCATGGTCGAGCCGACCGAGAGCGAGTCCAAGCACGAG